>JBFGLA010000100.1:0-8856 GCA_041576355.1 Burkholderiales bacterium | reverse complement strand
GGCGCCCGCCCTCGTAGGCAAGCTGCGCGCCGTAAGTAAGCCCGTGGTCCGGCCGCGTCCGCGCGCCCGCCTCGAGCACGCCTTGAGTCGTGCGCGCGAACCAAGGCCTGCCGTAGTACCTCACGACAGGAATCGCCTCGCTACGGCTCGCGGCGGCACCGTCATAGGCGGGGCGCGAGCGGATTCCGGCGCCGAGCAAGACGTAGTCCGCCGGCACTTGATAGGCGAGGCACGGCGACGGGACGAGGCACAACGCACCTGCTAATGCGATCGCTTTGCGCAGCATACGATATCGGGAGCATTCTAGCCCGTCGATGCACACGATTCGGAATTCCAGCGATTGCTTACGGTCGCGCAGTGTCGCCGCGACACGTCGGAGCCGCTCTGCGCGCGCCGGCTGAGCCTCGCTCGCGTTTCTGGTATCGTCGCGGCCAGTGTAAGATCGAGCAAGGAGAGCTCACATGACCGCAAGACGCGAAAACGCCCGCAACGAAACTGCCTGCCGCAGCTTTTTCGCGGCGGCGATTCTCGCCGTGATGCTTGTCGCGCCCTCCACGCCGGCGCACGCGTTCGAGCAGGGCGCTTCGAGCATAAGCCTCTCGCTCGGCGCGGGCCAGCAGCTCGACCGTGACTACACCGTCATCGCGGGCCGGTACGGGTACTACTTCGTGCGCGAGTTCGAGGGCAGCGTCGCTTTCGAAGCGTGGCGCGGCAACGATCCTCAAATCTACAAGATCATCCCCGAACTGCGCTACGTCTACTCGCGCGCCTTTCCGATCAAGCCCTATCTCGCCATCTTCGTCTCGCGCACCCTCTATCAAGGTCTCAGCGATCGCAATACCTACGGCGGCAAGCTGGGCGCCTATTTCACGATCAATCCCAACGCGCATCTCGGCATCGGTGGGGTCTACGAGCGCATCGAAAACTGCAACGCCGACGTCTATCGCGACTGCCGGCAGGTCTACTCTGAAGTCAGCCTGCATTTCACCTTCTGAGCGGCGCGATCAGGAACCGCCCAGGCCGGGAAAGAGCTCCTTCAAGCCGACCGCCATCGTCTGAATGGCGATCGCGACCAGCAGCAAGCCGAGCAATCGGGTGGCGATGTTGAGTCCCGTCGTGCCCATGCGCGGGCCGATCGCGTGGGCGAGCCGCAGCATGACCCACAGGAACGCGCACACAACAGCGATGCAGGCGAGGATCGCGGCGAGGTGAGCCGCGCCGCCCGCCTGCGCCGCGATCACCGTCGTACCGATCGCTCCGGGCCCGGCGAGGAGCGGCACCGCAAGGGGAACGACCCCCGAAGCCGTTCCGGTCTCGAGCTCTCTCGCCTCGGCGCGGGACTGGCGCACGCCGCCCGCCTCGGCATTGAGCATCGCGAGCGCCATCAGGAGCAGCACCAGCCCGCCCCCGACGCGAAACGCGGGCAGCCCTGTTCCGCTCCAGCGCAGCAACTCCTCGCCAAAGAGCGCCGAGCCGCCGAGAACGGCCGCGACGGTCAGCGTCACGACACGGGCAAGCGCGAGCCGCTCACGGTTGCTGCGGCCCACCGTCACGCCGATGAAGATCGGGACGGCAAGAAACGGATCGAGCACCGCCGTCAGCGTGACGACGAAGCGCAGATATTCCGCGATCGGCGCGAGCCCCGGCACGGCCGCGGCGCGCCTATTTCCGGTCGCGGCCGGCCATCGCCGCCAGGGCCGCCTTGCGGTCCTCGTTCACGCGCCGACACGCCGGCCGCTCCGCGAGCATCTTGAGATACGGCTTCAGCGGCGAAACGTCCTCGAGCACGTCCTTGCCGCATATCGCCTTGGACGCCATCGATACCAGCGGCAGGTGGACGAAGGCCGCGCAGTCGGCGAAGGTCAACTCGCCTCCCGCGACATACGGGTCGAATTTCGCCAGCGCCTTGAACGCGCGCGCGCCCTTCTCGATGTCCCTGCGCACCTGCTCCTTGGTCTCGTCCGAGACCTTGCCGCCGAAGAACACCTCTTTGTAGAGCCGCCGCGCCGGCAGTTCCATGTGCAACTCCATCACCACGATCAGCTCGCGCACCTTGGCGCGGGCGAGCGGCTCCTTCGGATAGAGGGGCTTTTGCGGATAGGCGTCCTCGAGATACTCCAGAATCACCTGGGATTCGGCGAGCCGCGTGCCGTCGATCTCGAGAAACGGCACCTTGCCCATCGGCGAGCGCGCCAGCAACGCCTCGTCCTGGGAGGGGCGGCAGTTTGCGTCCTCCTCGAACGGCACGCCCTTCTCGAGGAGCGCGATGCGCGCCTTGTTGTGGTAGTTGCTGACATGGAATCCGCACAGCTTGAGCATCGTAGTCTCCATAGGACATGCACCGGTCACGCGCGCTTCTTGGCGAGCGCCTCGGCGATCGACGTCTGCTCGCCCAGCTCCATCTTGGCGATCGCGTTGCGGTGCACTTCGTCGGGACCGTCGGCGAAGCGCAGCGTGCGCGCATGCGCGTACGCGTACGACAGCCCGAAGTCCTGGCACACGCCGCCGCCGCCGTGCGCCTGCATCGCCCAGTCGATCACCTGGCAGGCGACGTTGGGCGCGTAGACCTTGATCATCGCGATCTCCTTCTTCGCCACCTTGTTGCCGACCGTGTCCATCATGTGCGCGGCCTTGAGAACGAGGAGCCGCGCGGTGTCGATCATGATGCGCGCTTCCGCGATGCGCTCGCGGGTGACGCCCTGGTCGGCCACCGGCCGCCCGAACGCGATGCGCGTCGAGGCGCGGCGGCACATCTTCTCGAGCGCGAGCTCGGCCTGGCCGATGAGCCGCATGCAGTGGTGGATCCGTCCCGGGCCGAGGCGCCCCTGCGCGATCTCGAAACCGCGCCCCTCGCCGAGCAGGATGCTGTCGGCCGGCACCCGCACGTCCTTGAGATCGATCTCCATGTGCCCGTGCGGCGCGTCATCGAAGCCGAACACCTGCAGCGCGCGCATCACCTTGACCCCGGGCGCGTCCGCGGGCACCAGGATCATCGACTGCTGCTGGTGGCGCGACGCGTTGTCGGGGTCGGTCTTGCCCATGACGATGTAGAGCTTGCAGCGCGGGTCGCCCGCCCCGGAGGACCACCACTTGCGGCCGTTGACGAGGTAGTGATCGCCCTCCCGCTTGATGCTGCACTGGATGTTGGTCGCATCCGACGAGGCGACGTCGGGCTCGGTCATGAGGAACGCCGAGCGGATCTTGCCCTCGAGCAGGGGATCGAGCCAGCGCTTCTTCTGCGCCTCGGTGCCGTAGCGCTCGATCGTCTCCATGTTGCCGGTGTCGGGCGCCGAGCAGTTGAAGACCTCGGGCGCCCAGTGCACGCGTCCCATGATCTCGCACAGCGGCGCGTACTCGAGGTTCGAGAGCGCTTGCGGAACCCGCGTCGAGCGGGGCAGAAACAGGTTCCACAGCCCCGCGGCGCGCGCCTTGGGCTTCAGCTCCTCGATCAGCGGCACCGGCTCCCAGCGGCGCTCGCTCTTCACGTGCTCCCACCACTTGTGATCGTTCGGGTAGACGTGCTCCTGCATGAAGGCGATGAGACGCTTCCTCAACTCCTGCACCTTGGGCGAGTATTCGAAATCCATGTCGATTCTCCTAGACAGTCCTCTTCAGGATCTTCTCCACCTGCTGCCAGCCGAGCTCGGCGAGCAGCGGCGCCTTGCTGCCCGCTTCCAGCGCGTGCGCGCTCGCCGCCGTTCCGTCGACCACGCGCTTCATGATCCCCTGGGTGATCCCGGCGATGCGGAACAGGTTGTAGGCGACGTAGTAGTCCCAGGTCGAAGCGTCGATCCCGGCGCGGCCGGTGCGGCGGCAGTAGGTCTCGATGTACTCGCCCTCCGCCGGGATGCCGAGCTCGGCGAGCGGCAACCCCTCGATGCCGCGGAACTTGCCCGGCGGGATGCGCCAGCTCATGCAATGGTAGGCGAAGTCGGCGAGCGGATGGCCGAGCGTCGAGAGCTCCCAGTCGAGCACGGCGAGTATCCTCGGCTCGCTCGGGTGGAACACGACATTGTCGAGACGGTAGTCGCCGTGCACGACGGTGGTCTCGTCTCCCGGCGGGATGTGCCGCGGCAGCCAGGCGATGAGGTTGTCCATCGCCTCGATTCTCTCGGTCTCGGAGGCGCGGTACTGCTTGGTCCACCGCTCGACCTGCCGCGCGATGTAATCGCCCGGCTTGCCGAAACCCTCGAGCCCGACCGCTCGGTAGTCGATCGTGTGCAGGAGCGCGATCACGCGGTTCAACTCGTCCCAGATCGCGGCGCGCTCGGCGCGCGTCATGCCGGGCAGCGCCTGGTCCCAGAGCACCCGTCCTTCGACGCAATCCATGACGTAGAACGCGGTGCCGATCACCGCGTCGTCCTCGCACAGCACGTAAGGCCGCGCGACCGGGAAGCCGACCCCGTGCAGCGACCGGGTCACGCGGTATTCGCGATCGACCGCATGCGCGGAGGGTAGAAGCTTGCCCGGCGGCTTCCTGCGCAACGCGTAGCGCCGGGCGGGGGTGGAGAGGCGGTAGGTCGGGTTCGACTGCCCGCCTTTGAACTGCTCGACTTCGATCGGGCCCTCGAAGCCCTCGATGTGCCGCCGCAGGTAGTCCTCCAGCCTCGCGACGTCGAAGCGGTGGCGCTCCTCGACGGGCTTCACGCCGACGAATTGGTCGTACATTTGCAGGGTTGCGGACGCGGGCGGCGGTGACGAAGCTTAGCCCGAATTGACGCACCGCGGAAACGGCGCGGTGAAACAAGCTATTCCGGGCTCGTCGCCGGCTTCACCTGCAGCCAGAATGTCACCGGTCCGTCGTTGACGAGGATGACCTTCATCTCGGCGCCGAAGCGACCGGTTTCGATCCGTCCCAGGCGCCCTTGCGCCAACTCGACAAAGCGGTTGAACAGCCGCTCGCCCTCGGGCGGCGGTGCGGCCGAGGAAAAGCTCGGCCGCGCGCCCTTGTGCGTATCCGCGGCGAGCGTGAACTGGGACACCGCGAGCAGCTCGCCCCCGATATCGGCGAGCGAGAGATTCATCCTCGCCTGCGCGTCGGGAAAGATGCGGTAGCTCAGAACCCGCTCGGCGAGGCGCGCCGCCTCGGTTTCGCTGTCCCCGCGTTCCACGCCGACCAGCGCCAGGATGCCCCGGCCGATGCGGCCAACCGCTTCCCCGGCGACCTCCACCCGCGCCTCCGCGACGCGCTGGATGAGCGCGATCATGCTCGTCGGCTCATCCGACCAAGGCGCTCATGCAATGATGTCCGGGATCAGCCTGTCGCGCAGACGCGAGATCGCGTCCTTCAAGATGAGCTTGCGCTTTTTCAGGCGCCGCAGCTGCAGCTGGTCCTGTATCGGATCGAGCGCGAGGCGAGCGATCACATCGTCCAGATCGCCGTGCTCGATCTCCAACGCCTTGATGCGCTGCTGGATTTGCTCCCGCTCCTCATCGGTAAGAGGAATATTCGCCACCGTCCGAGGCCTCCTCCTGCGCCCGCTGCCGCACCCCCTCAGGCATGCACCTTCCAAGTGCCTGATAGAAGACGAAAGGCGGCACACTCGACGACGCGTGCGCGCACCGTGCACGGATCGTATCCCGACTCGGCCACGCCGAAAAGAGGAAGGCGCCGAGTCCATCCGGCAGGCGCGTTCGAAAAGTGTCTTGAACGGCGCACGATCATGCTGGACAATGCCGACCGCCTCTCGATTACGCTTCCATGCGCCGCAGCGACTTCGATGTCTGCGATACGATCAGGACGACCGATCCAACGGCGGTCCGCGAAGAGGTCTCGCGCATTTTTCTCGATCTGTACGGCGGCCAGCCGGCGCCGGTGCTGCGCCAGGCCTTTACCGACCTGGCGCGCTTCTACGGGGGGCGGTATCCCGAATACCATCCCTGCGACACCGGGTATCACGACATCCAGCATGTGCTCGATGTGACGCTCGCGATGGCGCGCCTGATGGACGGCTACGAGCGCAGCCGCCGCAACGGCACGCCGCCGCTGCCGCCCGCGATGTTCGCACTCGGCACCATTGCCGCGCTCTACCACGACGTCGGCTACCTGAGACGGCGCAACGACTACCGGCACCAGTACGGGGCCGAGTACACGCGCTCGCATGTCTCGCGCGGCGCAAAGTTTCTGCGTCATTATCTTGGCCGCCTGCGCATGGCTCGCCTGGGCAGCGTAGCCGGCTCACTGCTGCATTTCACCGGCTACGAGCGCGCGGTGGAGTCGATCCGGATCTCGGATTCGTTGCTGCGGCGCCTGGGGCACATGCTCGGCACCGCCGACATCATCGCGCAGATGTCCGATCGCTGCTATCTCGAGAAGTGCCGCGACCGCCTCTATCCGGAGTTCGTCCTCGGCGGGCTGGCGCACGACCGGCTCGCCGACGGAAGCACGCGGACGGTGTTCCAGTCGGGCAGCGACCTGGTGCGCAGGACGCCCGGCTTCTACAAGACCGCGACCTACCGGCTCGAGGTGAAGCTCGGGCGCGCGTACAAGTACGCCGAGTACCACTTCGGAGGGCAGAACATCTACTTCGAGGAGATCGCGAAGAACATCCAGCACGTCGAGACGACGCTCGAAGAATCCCCCGGCGATGCGCTTCGCCGCTGCCCGCCCTGGACGCTCTTGCCGGGCATCAAGCCCTATCCGCAAGGCCTGGGAATTCAGTAGAGCGATCGCGCAGGTCCGCTAGTAGCTCGTCCCCTTGCGGAAGTACTGCACCCGGTCGATCGAGCGCACCTTCACCTCCTTCACCTGCGTCCCCTGCAATATCTGCAGGGGCACCTCCACTCCGGCCGCGCCGCGCGACCACACCTTGCGGTAGAAGTCCGCGAGCGAACCGACCTCCTCGCCGCCCACGCCGAGCACCAAGTCGCCGCTTTTTACCCCCGCCCGCTCCGCCGGCCCCTCGGCCGAGACCCGCGCCACGATCAGCCGGCCGCGCAGCTCTTCCGCGGCGAGCCCGAGCCATGGCCGCACCGGCCCGCGCGCCTTTCCGTGCTCGATCAAGTCGTCCAGGATCGGCTTGAGGAGATCGACCGGAACGAACATGTTTCCGGGCGACTGAGTTCCCGGCCCTCCCGCGTCGCCGACGATCAGCGAACCGACGCCGAGCAGCTCGCCCTGGGTGCCGATCAGCGCGGCTCCCGACCAGTTCTGGACCGGGGGATAGGTAAAGATCGCCGAGTCGAGCAGGTACTCCCAGCTCCCCGAGAAAGGCCGGCGCGAGACCACGTACACGATGCTCGCCGATTCGCGTCCGCCGAACGAGGCGACGAGCGCCGGATCGCGCTCGGCGAGCGCCGCCGAATCGCCCAGCGCCAGCCGCGCGCCCGGAATCGGCGCCAGCAGCTTGAGAACGCCGAATCCCGTGGCATGGTCGTACCCAGCGAGCGTCGCGGGAACCGTCTTGCCGTCGGCGGCCGTCACCTCGATCGATTCCGCCTCGATCGCGAGGTAGCCGATCGTCGCCACGTAGCCGTCGCGGACGATGATGCCGCTCCCTTCACGCTCAGTGCCGAGCCTGGCGGCGGTGCGCCCCTCGCGCGGAACCTTGCTCTTGACTCGAACCACCGCGGACAGCGTTTCCTCGGCCTGGGCGTCGTCGCGCGCCTGCGCGCGCGCCTCGCCCGCGGCCCCGAGCACGAGGATCCCGGCGAGAAAGCCGTATGCAAGACCCGAGACACCCCGAATCGCGTGCTTCATAGCGTCCTCCGACTGACGGTCTGCGAGGCGTTTATTGTGTCTCCCCGGCAGGGCGAATGCCAGCGGCCGGGCGGCGCGGTAACCTTCGGGTCAAGGCAAGAGCGAGGGCGGATTGCGCTTCCTGACTTGGAACATCCAGCGCTGCCGGGGAATGGACGGGCGGGTCGATCCCGGCCGCATCGCCGCCGAGGTTCGGCGCCTAGCCGACCCGGATATCGCGTGTTTTCAGGAGGTCGCCGACAACTTCGCGTTCGAAAACGGTCCCGGCGAAGACCAGGTCGCCGCTCTGGCGCGGGAATTCCAGGGCTACGAGCCGGCGGTCGGATTCGCCCTCGACCTCCCGGACGGGGCCGGAGGCAGACGGCGCTTCGGCAACCTAATCCTGTCGCGTCTTCCGGTTCGCATGGTGCTGAGGCATGCGCTGCCCTGGGTCGCCGACCCGAGCGTGCCCAGCATGCCGCGCGGCGCGCTCGAAGCCGTGATCGAAGCTCCGTTCGGGCCGCTGCGTGTCACCACCACCCACCTCGAGTACTACTCGGGCGTGCACCGCACGGCGCAGATCGAGCGGCTGCGCGAGCTGCACGCCGAGGCCTGCGCGCACTCGGCCCAGCCGCCGAAGGATCAGGGCGGGCTCTTCGAGCACCAGGCGCGGCCGTGCAGTGCCATCCTCTGCGGCGATTTCAACATTGCGCCCGAGGATGCGCTTTACGCGCGTGTTCTTGCGCCGTTTTCGGATCGTGTTCCGCGGCTTGTGGATGCCTGGGGGCGGGTGCATCCGGTGGAGCCGCGGGCGCCGACCTTTCGCGTCTACGACCGGAGCCGGGGCGTGCCGCCGTATTGCTGCGACTACGTGTTTGTCAGCGAGGACCTTGCGCCGCGGGTGATGGATGTGCGCGTCGACGTGGCGACGCAGGCGTCTGATCACCAGCCGGTGATGGTTGAGCTCCTGGAATGACTGGTGGGGTGGATTGGTCCGGCCTGCCTTCGGATAATTTCGCGCGCGACGGGTAGGTCACGAGGGGCGATCTTCTTCGCACGTATAGACCTCGTCGCGGTTGACCGCATTGAAGAATCAAGGAGGTGGGCGTAAGCTCGCCGCGCTAGGCCCCCAGGGGGTCTTATAACGCCCCATATAAGTTCGACTTCTTGTTAGATTC
>JBFGLA010000099.1:0-8859 GCA_041576355.1 Burkholderiales bacterium | reverse complement strand
GCGGCGGCGCGCTGCGACGGCGTGGCACCGGTCAGCTCGAGGATCTCGAGCGCTCGCACCACCCGGCGCGGGTTGGCCAGGTCGACGTGCCCGGCTGCGTCCGGGACGGCGGCGACCCGCCGGGCGGCGGCCGGGCCAGGCCTCAGGCGATCCCGGTGATCTTGTGGGTCTGGAGGCTCAGGCGCCACCTCGGGTGGCGCAGGCAGTACTCGATCGCGGCCGCGGTGTTCTCCTTCCGCGCGGGCCCATCCATCGGCTGCAGGAAGAAGTTCGAGAACTCGAGCGACTCGAACACGGTGGGATCGGCGCCCGGCTGCGGGTAGACGAGCTTGAGCTCGTCGCCTTTGCGCGTCGCGAGCGCCGTACCCGCCTTCGGACTCACGCACACCCAATCGATTCCCGAGGGCAGCTCGAGCGTTCCGTTGGTCTCGACCGCAATTCGGAAGCCGCGCTCGTGCAGCGCGCGCACAAGCGCCGCGTCGAGCTGCAGCGCGGGTTCGCCACCGGTGAAGACCGCGAAACGGCGCCCGCGCTCCCCCTCCGGCCACTTTTCCAGGATCGCGTCGGCGAGCCGGCCTGCGCTCTCGAACTTGCCGCCGCCGGGACCGTCGGTGCCCACGAAGTCGGTGTCGCAGAACCGGCAGATCGCGCCCGCGCGATCCGCCTCGCGCCCGGACCACAGGTTGCACCCGGCGAAGCGGCAGAACACCGCCGGCGTGCCCGCGTTCGCGCCTTCGCCCTGCAGCGTATAGAAGATCTCCTTGACCGAGTAGGTCATCGGGCTCACGCCGAGAGCGCGGAAGGACCTTCGCCCCAGGCGAGGATCGCGCCGCATCCGGGCGTCTGGTAGAGGTCGATGCGATCGAGCGCCGGCAGCAGGTTCTCGCACGAGCGTCTCGTCCAGCGCAGGAGGCTCGCAACGTCGCCGTCCTCGATGCCCGGTAATTCGTACAGCGGCTGGTGATCGAGCCGGCGGAACACCGGCGTGAAAAGCTCCTTGACGTCGCCGAAGTCGAGCGTCCAGCCCATCACCTCGTCGAGCGGCGCGCCAAGGTGCAGGCGCAAGGTGTACGTATGGCCATGGACGCGGCGCCGGAAATCACCTTCGGGTGCCCGCGCCAGGCGCACCGCGCTGTCGAGCGAAGAATCGCGCCAGATGCGAAAGCGCCGTCCGTCGTAATGCGCGCCGCAGCTCGCGGTCTCGTACACCGTGACCCGCGCGAGCCCAGGCAGATCGGATTCGAGCCGGTCCCAGATCCAGCGCGCGACCAGCTCGCTGGTCGGATTCTCCAGCCCACGGATGTCGTTCAGGCACGCGTGGTGCAGCTCGCCCCGGATCGGCGCCCAGAGCCCGTCGATGCGCTCGCAGTCGTCCGCGATCGAGCCCGTGTTCGCGCTGCGGATGCAGCTCACGATCGTCTCGAAGCCGTGGCCGTGCATGCGCGCGCACTTGTGTCCCGCCGGGACGTTCGGCAGCCGGTGCGCCGACTCGAACACGTAGCGCCGCCAGAGAAGCGCACGATCGTCCGGGTCGATCTCGACTCCGGCGTCGCGCGCGCCGCGCACGCCGACGCTCCGGTGCCCCGGCAGGCGCAGCCGGCCGCGCATCCAGCGCGCGAGATTCTCGTCGGTCGGCGTATCGACGAGCGAGTCGAGCCGCGTGTAGTCGAGCGGTGCCACGCATGCCTCGAGCGCGCGGCGCAGCTCGTCCGCTTCGGCGCCGGGAAAGCTCGCCCAACCCGCGGGCAGCGCCGCCCTCACGCGGGCGCGAAAGCTGTGCCCGTGCAGGCGTCTCGAGCGATGCCCTGCAGGAAACGAATCGAGCTGACGCGCCGCCTCGAATCCGGACTCGGCGCAGTACAAAAGGGTTTCCGACACGTTCGACATGACAGGAGAGAGCCGATCTGCGCTCGATGGTAACGCAGCGCGCCCTCGCGCCGCGGCGCGCGCGCACGAACGTGCAGACTAGCGAGGCCCGGGGGGCTGAGCGCCGAAAGGGTCGGCGCCGAGCCATTCGTCGCCCGTTTCGCCCAGCGGCCGGAAGCGGAAGTGGAGCGGCGGCGGCTTGCCCATCTCGGATCCGATACCCCTTCGATACGCGAGGTTCAGCGTGCGAATGAACGCCACAGTGCCGTCGATCTGCGCGCCGGAGAGCATCATTTCCCAGCTCGGCATGATGCCCTTGCCCTTGGCGATGCTCGTGCGCAGCTCTTGGTCGCTTTTCTCCAGCCGATCGCCGAAGGCGAAGGACGGCGAGTTGACGTAATAGGCGACGCCGTTGAAGCCGTGGCAGCCGGCGCAATACGTTCGATAGGTCCGGGCGCCGGAAGCACGCTCGCTCGCATCAGTGTGGGGTCGCGGCGCCATGGGACCGACGCGCGCGGTATCGGCGTTGCTGTAAGTGGCGCGGATGTAAGCGAGACTCGATTCGAGCAGTTCCTTGGATAGCGTCGCACCCCAGGGTGGCATGCTGTTCTTGCCGTCGGTCACGCTGTGCGTCAAGTCGTGATCGCTTTTCCCCAGGCGCTCCCCGCGGGCGAACGACGGCGCGCCAGGGTATGCCGCGACACCGTTCACGCCATGACAGCCGGAACAGAAGGTGGCGTAGACCTTCTCGCCGATGTCGAGCTCGCCCATCCTTATCGGTGTGTCTTCCTCCGCGGCACGTTCAGCCCCGGCCTCGGCCGCGCGCCGCAGCCACATGGCCGCCTCCTCGAGACCCTGGTATGCCGCCGGCACCCCGGGCAGGCTCGCACCGTGAAACAAGCCGAGATTCAGCTGCGCGTTGACGTTGCCCTGCTCGGCCGCTTCGTGGAACCAGCGGTGCGCTTCATCGAAATCGCGCGCAACACCTTCCCCGTAGAAGAACATGAAGCCGAGGAAATTCTGAACTTCGGGGTCGCCGGCCAGCGCGAGCGGCAGGAGCTTCTCGAAGGTCGAAGTCGGGCGGGCAGACGACCGAGGCCCTGCGCTTCGCCCCGACGGGTCATCTGCCCCCTGCACCTGGCCAAGCGCGGCACCCGCGAGCAGCGCGGCGACAATGTGAGTTCTCCAGATCAAAGAAATCCGATTCCGCACATCCCGACGCGCCCGGCGATTCTAGGCCGCCTGAGACCACCCTCGGCCGCGCCCCTCCCACGATGTGAACAGGGCTCGGTATCAATGCCTTCCGATCGCAAGATCAGGCTATACAGCGGTCGTTTTACATTGTAGGATGGAATTTCACAAAACCGGAAACCGAGACATCCTGCGGGTTCCGAGGCGGGCGCTGGGCTCGCCGCCCTGCAGGTCCAAAGAAGGAGAAGTCCTAGTATGAGCACCACTCACAAGATCCTGATCCTGGGCGCCTCTTACGGTTCGCTGCTGGGCACCAAGCTCGCGCTCGCCGGGCATACGGTGAAGCTGGTGTGCCTGCCGGCCGAGGCGGAGCTCATCAACAAGGAAGGCGCGATCGTGCGCCTGCCCGTCAAGGGCCGCGAGGGACTGGTCGAAGTCAATTCGAAGAAGCTACCCGGTCAGCTCGCCGCGGGCGGCACCACTGCCTTCAACCCGGCGGATTTCGACCTCGTTGCGCTCGCCATGCAGGAGCCGCAGTACGGCGCACCTGGCGTGCGCGAGCTCCTCGACGCGGTCGCCAAGTCCAAGGTTCCCTGCATGTCGATCATGAACATGCCACCGCTGCCTTACCTGGCACGCATTCCGGGCGTCTCGGTCGATGCGCTCAGAAGCTGCTACACCGATCCCAAGGTCTGGGACGGCTTCGACCCGAAGCGCATGACCCTGTGCAGCCCAGACCCGCAGGCCTTCCGCCCGCCGGAAGAGAAGGTCAACGTGCTGCAAGTGCGGTTGCCGACCAACTTCAAGGCGGCACGGTTCGATTCGGAGGCCCACACCGCCATCCTGCGCCGCCTGGAGTCCGATGTCGAAGCCTCCCGCTTCGATACCGGCACCGAGAAGATCGAATTGCCGGTCAAGCTGAAGGTGCACGAGTCGGTTTTCGTGCCGCTCGCGAAGTGGGCGATGCTGATCGCCGGCAATTACCGCTGCGTCGCCAGGGAGGGCATGCGATCGATCAGGGACGCGGTGCACAGCGACCTCGAAACCTCGCGCTCGGTCTACAACTGGGTGGTCAAGCTGTGCACGTCGCTCGGCGCGAACGAGAAAGACCTAGTGCCGTTCGAAAAATACGCCGCAGCGGCCAATGGGCTCGCCAACCCCTCCTCCGCCGCGCGCGCCCTGTACGGCGGCGCGCCCAATATCGAGCGCGTGGACCGGCTGGTGAAGACCATCGCCGCGCAGAAGGGCATGCAGTCCAAGGTCCTCGACGAGGTCGTCGCTTTGGTCGACGCCCGGCTGGAGATCAATCGGAAGAAGGCGGCCTGAGCCGCTACCCGTCGATCAGCACGCCGGGGTTGAGTATCCCCGCGGGATCGACGGTGCGCTTGGCGGCGCGCAGCGCCTCGGCGAAAAGAGGAGGACGCTGGCGGTCGTAGCCTGTCCGGTGCAGACGTCCCACCGCGTGATGGTGCGTGATCGTCCCGCCGTTCGCCACGAGCAGCTCCGACGCCGCGGCCTTGAGTTCCTCCCACTGCGCCAGCGCCGAGCCGTGGCGCGACGGGGCGAGGATCGTATAGTAGGGCGCGGGCCCGTCGGGGTAGACGTGCGTGAAGCGGCACGTGATGAGCCCGCCACCGCACACGCGCCGCAGGGCGTCCTTCATGCCGCGCACCACCGCCTGGTGAAATGCCGCAAACCGGTCCCAGGTGCACGCGGTCTCGAAGGTATCGACGATGAGCCCGAGGCTGACGAGCGCGCTGAAGAGGTACGGCGCCTCGAGGAACGCCTGCTTCCAGCTGCCTGCCTCGTCGGCGTCGCCTATTTTTTCGCCCGCCGCGGAAAGCCGCGCCCCGCCGGGACATACGCCGCCGTGTGAGGTCGCGAGCGCGAGCGCGCGCTCGATCCACGGCTCGAGCGGATGGTCCGCCGACTCGAACCCGAGAATGAGCACGTTGTCGCCGCCGCTCGCGACGCGATTCAAAAGGGCCTCGCGCGCATCGAGCAAGCGGCAGTTCGCCGGGTAGAGCCCCGCCTGCGCGATCTCCCGCGTCGCCGCCACCGCGGCCGCGTAGTCCTTGAACCGCACGCTCGCTGCAGCGCGCCACGCGGGCTTCTTGTGCACGCGCATCCAGGCCTCGGTGATAACGCCGAGGATCCCCTCTGAGCCGAGGGCGAGGCGGTCGGGGCTCGGCCCCGCACCGGAGCCGGGAAGCCGGCGCGACTCCCAAGCGCCGCGCGGCGTGATCATGCGGATCGACTCGACCAGATCGTCGATGTGCGTGCTGAGCGTCGCGAAGTGCCCGCCGGAGCGCGTCGCGATCCAGCCTCCCAGCGTCGAGAACTCGAACGACTGGGGGAAGTGGCGTAGCGTCAGCCCGTGGGGAGCGAGCTCAGCTTCGAGGGCCGGCCCGAGCGCGCCCGCCTGGATGCGCGCCGCGCGCGAAACCGCATCCACTTCGAGCACGCGGCCGAGCGCGCCGAGATCCAGCGACACCGCGCCCCGGTAGCCGTTTCCCACCGCGGCCTCGACTCCGCCGACGACGCTCGTGCCGCCGCCGAACGGGATACACGCGACCTTCTCCGCCGCGCACCACGCGAGCACCGCCTCGATCTCGTCCTCCGAGCGCGGCCGCGCCACGCAGTCCGGCGCGGGCGAGAAATCCCCGGCGAAGCCCCGGACGAGATCGCGAAACCCCTTCCCGTACGTGTGCGTCGCGCGCTCCGCCGGCGCGGCGCTGGCGAACGCGGCGAGGCGGTCGGGCACCGCGACGCGGGGCTGCGGCAGCCGTAGATCCTCGAGCCGCGGCGGTGCCTTGACCTCGAACGACGCCCCGCTGCCCAGGAACGCCGCGGTCATCTGTCCGAGCGTCTTACGCTCGTCGTCGCGGGGAAACTTGTCGGCCCAGCCCCAGCCCCAGAAGTTCCGCGCGCGTGCGATAGTCACGGCACGAAGCGTACGCTGGTTTTCACCAGCCGGGCTTTGTCGTCAGACCGAAACGAAAAACGCGGACGGCTCTCTAGCCGTCCGCGTTCAATTCGAAGCCGCCGTGCTGATTACTTGAACGGCTCTTTGATGACGACCTTGACGCCGGAAATAGTGCCGGTGACCGCGTTGCGCACCTGATCGCCGGCCGCGCCGCCGATTTCGCCGGCTGCCTTGAGCGCGCCGGTGGCCGCTGCGGAAGCGGCTTCCGCAGTGTTCACGCCCACCTCCTTGGCGCCGATGATCGCGCCCTCGACCGCGCTCTTGGCCGCCGAAGCGAGGTCGCCGCCGGTCGAGGCCACGGCACGCACCACTCCGCTTGCCGCCTCGAAGACCGCGTCGGTGGCGCTCAGGCCGATGCTCTTCGCGCCCTGCAGCGCGCCTTCGACCGCCTGGCGCGCGGTGCCCGCGATGTCGCCGCCCACTTGCGCCGTCGCTTCGACCAAGTTCTGCACCGTGGTGCTCACGGTGCCGAGCGCCTCGCCCCCGAGCTGCTTCGTGCCGCGCAGCGTGCCGATCACCGCGCCCTTTGCCGCCCCGGCGAGATCGCCGCCGACCTGCGAGGTCCCTTGAATGACCCCACGCGCGATGTCCGACACGGCGCCGGTAAGCGCCTGGCTGACCGAGCCCGCGCCTTTCAGCGCTGTGGTGAGCGAACCGCTCACGGTGGTGGTGATTGCGTTGACGATTTCTCCGGTGCCCTTGATGGTGCCAACGATCGAGTTCTTGACGATTTCGCCGATGTCTTGCGGTTGTGCCATAGCGTCCTCCCTCCTAGACGAGAAAATTTCCCATTAAGATTGGAAACCAGCCGCGGAAGGAAGTTCCGGGGTGTTTCAAATGGGTGTAAGAGGCTGATTCGTTGCAAGAACAGCACCGGCCGCCACGTTGGCCTGCGCCCGCGGACTTTCGATGCTAACCGCGGGGGTGGCTTATGGCAGCCTCCGCCAGTTCCTCGCGCAGGCGCCCCACGGCCTCGGGCTCGCCGCGCACGCGCAGGAACGTGCCCTCGGCATCGGTGCGCTCCTCCAGCACCGTGCAGGTTGCGAAAATCTGCCCGCGCAGTTTCTGCGCCGACCAGGGAAGGAAGAGCTCAGCCTCGACGAGGTGCCGCTGGAAGAACGCGACGATCGCCTCGCGCAGCCTGGCGACGTCGCCCTCTCTCTTCGCGCTCATCACGACGCAGCCGGGGGTGCGCGCGGAGAGCGCCGCTTCGCGCTCGGCCTGGACTAGAGCGTCGCCGGCGCGGTCGATCTTGTTGAAGACGAGAAGGCGCGGGACGTCGTGCGCGCCGATCTCGGCCAGCACTTTCTCGGTCACCGCGAGCTGCCGCTCGAACCCGGCATCGCTCGCATCGACCACGTGGAGGAGGAGGGAGGCCTCGAGCGCTTCGTCGAGCGTCGACTTGAACGAGGCGACCAGCCCGTGCGGCAGGTTCTTGATGAAGCCGACCGTGTCGCTGACGAGCACGCGCGGGACGGTTTCGGGGTGCAGCGCCCGCACCGTGGTATCGAGCGTCGCGAAGAGCTTGTCCGCGACCAGCGCCTCGCTTCCCGTCAGCGCGCGCATCAGGGTGGACTTGCCCGCATTCGTGTATCCGACGAGCGCCACGCGGGCGAGACCCTCGCGCTCCCGCCGCCGCTCGCGCTGCGTCCTGCGCTCCAGGCCCATGCCGTCGAGCTCCTTCTGCAGCTCGGTGATGCGGTCGCGGATCTTGCGCCGGTCGAGCTCGCCGTGCGACTCGCCGCCGCTGCGGCCGCCGGTGCCGCTGCGCGCCCGGTCCTTCGGCCCGGCCTGCTTGGCTTCTTCGCGCAGGCGCGGCGCCATGTAGCTCAGGCGCGCGATCTCCACCTGCGCGCGCGCGAAGCGCGATGCTGCGTGCCGGTGAAAGATCTCGAGGATCACCATCGAGCGGTCCATCACCTCGCACCCGACCTCCTTCGCCAGGCTGAACTGCTGCGAGGGGGAAATCTCGTGGTCGATGAGAACCACGTCGGCGGAGTGCTCCTCCCGCATCCGGCGCAACTCCTCCCGCTTCCCGGCCCCGAAATACGCCGCCGAATCGAACCCCGCGCGCTTCTGCGTGAACCTGCCGACCACCTCGAACCCCAGCGTCTTCGCGAGCTGGCGCAACTCCGTCAGCGACGCCTCGAACTCCACCTCGCCCACGCTGGACAACTGCACCGCCGCCACGATGGCGCGAGTTGGTTTCTGGTAGGGTTCTTGCATGCGGCCCGGAGCGTATCAGGCAAACCTATTCTTGGGGGAAGTGTTCGGTCCCCGCGCTTGATGCATGCAAATGCCTTGTTCATCCGTTGCGCTCCGCGCCCGTCTTGGGCGTTGCGACCCGCTTCGCCAGGTCGCTGCGCTCCGCCTTGCTTCCGAGGCCGGCGCATCAGCTGCGCCGATCCCCAACCTCCCTAGCCGGATTGCACCGCGACGCGCAAGCGTGTGCGGGTCTTTTTCTGCAGCGCCTTCACGATGCCGAAGAAACTCTCGGTGCTCGGATTGCCGCGCGTCGCGAGCATGCGGTGCAGGCTTTTCGAGGGCTTTTTGATCTCCGCCGATAGGCCTTCAAAACCGATGGTCGCGTTCACCAGGTCGCGCAGCATCGCCTTGCCGGTCTGCGTATCTCCGGCCAGGTAGGCGTTGATCGCTTCGGCGAACATCGCGTCGCGGAATTTCGCGTCGCTGCGCGCGCGCGCAACGACAGTTTCCTTGAATTCCCGTGTCAGTCCCATGCCTGCTCCTATGCCGCGCCCTTCTTGCGCTGCTTGTAATCCGCCCACGCCTTGCGCGCCGCCTCGATAGCCGCGCTC
>JBFGLA010000098.1:0-9144 GCA_041576355.1 Burkholderiales bacterium | reverse complement strand
GGTCGTGGTGACCGGGGGGACGGACGTGCGCGGCGCGCCCCCGGGGGACTACGTCCGCCACGTGCTGCTGCCGCGGCTCGCAGAGCTGGGCGTCGATGCTTCGATCGAAGTGAAACGGCGCGGCTATTATCCGGGCGGAGGCGGCGAGATCGAGCTCGTGTTCTCTTCCGCTCAGCTGCGTCCGCAACGATGGGAAGCCGTCGGACGGGTTCATCGCATCCGAGGGCGCGCGCATGTCGCGCAGCTGCCGCAGCGGATCGCCGAACGCATGCGGGAGGCGGCGCAGCGCGTCCTCGATCTGGCCGCAAAAGCACAGGTGGAGGCTGAGCACGAGGACGAGGCCGCCGGTCCCGGCGGCGCGATCGTCGTCTGGGTCGAGGGCGAGGCCGGCGTGCTCGGTGCCGGACGGATCGCCGAGCGCGGAATTCGCGCCGAGACGCTCGGTGTCGCGGCGGCGAAAGAAATCCTGTCCGATCTCGAAGTCGGCGCCGCGCTCGACACGCACGCGGCCGATCAGATCCTCGTCTACTTGGCGCTCGCGGGCGCCGAATCGAGCTTCACTATTCGGGAGCTGACCCGCCATGCGCGCACCGCGATGTGGTTGAACGAGCAGTTCCTGCCGGTGCGCCACGAAGCCTCGGAGCAGGGGAAGGTGACGCGCGTGCGCGTGCTGGGGCACCGGCGCAAGGCCTTTTGATCGTCGTCAAGAAGCGCTCTTCGCATGCGCTTATGGTGAGAATACGAGTTGCACCATACGGGAACGTATGCAAGTCCCGCTTCAGGAAGAACCAGCATGAAGCCCGAACGCGGAGGATTCCGACTCCTGAAGCGCGAGCAGCTATTCCAGGAGCTGGTTCACGACACCTACAAATCCAAGAAGAAACTTTCCGAGCCGACTCGCTGCCCGGACTGTGGTGCCGTGTTTCACAGCGGCCGCTGGAGCTGGGACGCCGCGGCCGCCGGCGCGCACGAGGAACGCTGCCCGGCCTGCCATCGCATTCGCGACCGGTTTCCGGCCGGCTACGTCACGTTGAAGGGCGTATTCTTCGCCAGCCATCGCGATGAAATCCTGCAGCGCGTGAAGAACTGCGAGGAGGTCGAGAAGAGCGGCCGTCCGCTCGAGCGGTTAATGGCTATCGAGGACGCCGAAGACGGGCTCCAGGTGACCACGACCGGCACCCATCTTGCGCGCCGCATCGGCGATGCCTTGCATGACGCGTACAAGGGCGAACTGCAGTACCACTACAACAAGGGAGAGAACCTCCTTCGCGTGTCGTGGCACCGCTGAAAGGTAATGTTCAGGGACCGGATCGACGCAGCGCGGCAGCTCGCCGAAGCACTTTCAGCCTATCGCGGCCAGAACCCGCTCGTTCTGGCCATTCCGCGCGGCGCGGTGCAGATGGGCCGGGTGCTGGCCGACGCCCTCGGCGGCGAGCTGGACGTGGTCCTCGTGCGCAAGCTGCGCTCGCCGCAGAGCGCCGAGTTTGCGGTCGGCGCGATCGACGAAACCGGCTGGGCCTACGTCGCGGAGCATGCGGCGGCAGCCGGCGCGGACCAGGATTACCTCGCCCGCGAGAAGCGCGCGCAGGGCGAAATTCTACGCCGTCGGCGATCGCACTACACGCCCGCGCGGGCGCCGATCGACCCGGGTGGGCGCGTCGTGGTGGTGGTGGACGATGGCCTCGCGACTGGCGCCACGATGATCGCCGCGCTGCACGCGGTGCGCGCGAAGGCGCCGAGCCGGCTGGTCTGCGCGGTCCCGGTGGCGGCCAGGGACAGCTTGGCCAGGGTGGCTCCGTACGCGGACGAAGTCGTCTGTCTCGCCGCGCCAGCGGATTTCTTCGCGGTTGGGCAGTTCTACCTCGAGTTTCCGCAGGTCGAGGACGACGAAGTGGTGTCGCTGCTCGCGGGGTCGGGCTGTGATCCCAGGCCCGCCGCATGACCCGGCGGGCGGACTCATAGGCCGGAGGGCTACATAGCCACTGAATAGTTGGGGCCATTTTCGCCGGCGCGGAGGGTTTCCCGGCGCGCCGCGAACCGCTGCCAACTTTTCCGCCTTTTTGTCGACAAATAACAACGAAGTCATAGACATCGCGCGGGCGAAGCGGGTATCTATGCAACTGTTGCGGCGCGCGGGGCGGGTGCAGCTGGCTACGGGAGACCGTCGATCCGCAATGCAGACAGGCCGGTCCGGGTTCGAGCGAATTGGGGGAGTGGCACCTATGGCAGGCGGCGCGATTCTGCTCGTCGAGGACAATCCCGACGATGAAGCATTGACGCTCAGGGCGCTGAGGCGAAACAACATACTCAATGATGTGGTCGTCGCGCGGGACGGCGCGGAAGCGCTGGAGTATCTTTTTGCAGAAGGCCGGCACGCCGGACGCAACGTGCGCGAGCAGCCGCCGCTGATCCTGCTCGACCTCAAGCTGCCCAAGATCGATGGGCTCGAAGTACTCAAGCGCCTGCGCGCGGATTCGCGCACCCAGCTGCAACCGGTCGCGGTGCTCACGACCTCGAACGAGGAGAACGACGTGGTGTCGAGCTACCGCTTCGGCGCCAACAGCTACATCCGCAAGCCGGTGGATTTCGCGCAATTCATGGATGCAGTGAGGCAACTCGGACTGTATTGGCTGGTGCTGAACGTCGCGCCGCCGCGGCCGGGAGGGCAGTGACATGGCCGTGCCGCTGCGCCTGCTGCTGGTCGAGGACTCCGAAGACGACGCTTTGCTCATCGTGCGCGAGCTGCGCAAGGGCGGCTACGCGCCCGACTGGGAACGCGTCGACACCGCGGAGGCGCTCGAAAGCGCGCTTGGCCGCAACGCGTGGGACGTGGTCATCACCGACCACAACATGCCGCGCTTCAGTTCCCAGGCGGCGCTCGGGGTCGTCAAGGAGACCAACCTCGATCTTCCGGTAATCATCGTGTCGGGCAGCATCGGCGAGGATATCGCCGTCGCGGCGATGAAGGGCGGCGCGCACGACTACATCATGAAGGACCGACTCGCCCGTCTCGTCCCGGCGGTCGAGCGCGAGCTGCGCGAGGCCAAGAACCGAAATGCGCATCGGCGCGCGCAAGAAACGATCCGGCACCTTGCTTACCACGATGCGCTGACGGGACTCGCGAATCGCGTCGAGTTCGAAACCCGGGTGCGACAGGCGCTGCGATCGGCGAACGAAGGCTCGCGGCATGCGCTGCTGTACCTGGATCTCGACCAGTTCAAGATCATCAACGACACCTGCGGTCACGTCGCGGGAGACGAGCTGCTGCGCCAGCTCGCGATGCTGCTCAAAGGGCCGATCCGCGAGAGCGACACGCTGGCGCGGCTCGGAGGGGACGAGTTCGGCGTTTTGCTCGCGCATTGCCCGCTCGATCAGGCCCAGGCGGTCGCCGAGCGCATGCTTCAGCTCATCAAGGAATTCCGCTTCGGCTGGCAGGACAAGACCTTCACCATCGGCGCGAGCGCGGGCCTGGTCATGATCGACGGCAGCGGACATACGCTTTCCGACCTGCTGCGCGCCGCCGACATGGCCTGCTACGCGGCGAAAGAGAGAGGGCGCAACCGGGTGCAGCTCTACCGGACCGATGACGCCGAGCTTCTTCAGCGCCACGGCGAGATGCAATGGATCTCCCGCCTGCATCGCGCACTGGAAGAGGACCGCTTCGTGTTGTTCTCGCAGCCGATCGTGCCGCTCGGGGTCAACGGCGAGCCGGCTCAGCACGCCGAGCTGACGCTGCGCCTGTGCAACGACGACGGCAATCTGATCCTGCCGGGCGCGTTCATACCTGCCGCCGAGCGCTACAGCCTTATGCCGCAGCTCGATCGATGGGTCGTCCGGAACGCGTTCGCCTACGTCGCAGGCCGCATCGCGTCTGCGCGCACGCCCGACCCAGGCAAGTGCTTCGTGAATCTATCCGGCGCGACGCTGAGCGACGAGGCGTTCGCGGATTACGTGAAGACCCAGCTGCAGCGATACCAGGTGCCGCCGCAAACGATCTGTTTCGAGATCACCGAGACGGCGGCGATCGCGAACCTTTCCAGCGCCCTTGAGTTCATCGGCGAGGTGAAGAGGCTCGGTTGTGGGGTGGCGCTCGACGACTTCGGCGCGGGACTCAGCTCGTTTACCTATCTGAAGACACTGCGCGCGGATTTCCTGAAAATCGACGGCAGTTTCATCCGCGACATGCTCGATGACCCGATGGACGCCGCAATCGTCGAGGCGATCAACTCGGTCGGCCACGTCGCGGGACTGAAGACGATCGCGGAGTTCGTCGAGACCGAGGAGATTCGGGCCTCGCTGGCGCGGATCGGGGTCGATTACGGGCAGGGATACGGCATTGCCCGGCCGGTTGTTCTCGGTTCCGAGGCTCGCGCCGCCTGATCTTAGTCCAGTCCGCTCCGTTTGGACCGCGACTAAGCCTTGCGCGACGATCAGCGCGCAGCGGTCTGGGCGCGGCCGCCGCGGGCGAGGGCGGCCCGGATCTCCTCGATCTTCGAGACCGCGGCTCTTTCCCCTTCCAGAATCGCCAGATGCTTGGACTGGAAATCGGTCCCGCTGATATTGCCGACGTCGGGCCGGATCACGACGTCGGCCAGCGCCAGCTCCCATTGCGCGACCTTCGCCCCCATGATCGTGAACGTCTGCAGCAGCACGTCGATGGTGCTCGAAACGCGGGCGTTCTTGGGTTTTGAGGAGATGTCGACAGCGATCACGACGTCGGCGCCCAGCTCGCGCGCAACCTTCGCCGGAACCGGGCTGACCAGGCCCCCGTCGACATACTCGCGGTAGCCGATCCGCACCGGCTGGAACACCCCAGGCACGCTCGACGAGGCGCGCACCGCCTGACCGACGTTGCCGTGGCGAAACACCATCATCTCGCCGCTCTGTAGGTCGGTCGCGATGATCCCCAGCGTTCGCGGCAGCTGGTCAATGGGTCGGTTGGCGAGTGCGCCGTTGATGTAATTCTGCAGCGCCTCGCCGCGGATGAAGCCGCGGTCGGGTATCCACCAGTCGCTGATCGAGCTGTCTTCCATCTGCAGGGCGAGTCGCTGCAGCTCGAAGCCGTTCGCGCCCCCGGCGTAGAGCGCCGCGACCACGCTGCCGGCGCTGGTGCCGACGATGATGTCGGGAACGATTCCCTGCGCTTCAAGGGCCTTGATGACTCCGACATGCGCAAAACCGCGCGCGGCGCCGCCGCCCAGCGCGAGCGCAACCTTTTTCGCAGCGGCCGGAGGCGGCGCGACGGGCGTTTCCGGAACGCTCGTGCAGGCCGCCAGCAGCGTAAGACAGATAGTCGCGATTTGTCGTGTCATCAGAAACCTGGGCGATAACGCAGAAAGCACCAACCAGCGGTTGAATTGTATCGAATCCCGCGGCGCGGTCGGGTTCTTCGCTACGCGCCGACTGCGATCGCGATCTTGCCGCCGGCGTGTCCGTCCCGGCTGTACGCGTAGGCGGCGGCAAGCTCAGCCAGCGCGAACTCCCGATCGATCACGGGGCGGAGCTTCCCGCTTGCGCACAGGGTGCTCAACGCCGCGAGGTCCTCGCCGCGCGGCTTCACGCCCACGATCCGTACGCGCTGCCGCGCGACGAGCGGCAGCGTGAGCGCCGCCGCGATGCGCGACGGCGACGGCAGCGAGGCGACGTAGACGCCATTGCGCGACATGGCCGACAGAAAAGAGCCCAGCGGAGCGCGCACGATGAGATCGAGCACGAAGTCGTACTGCTCCGGAGGCTGCAAGTCGTCGTGTTTGCCGTAGTCGATCACCCGCTACGCCCCGAGCGCGCGCATCATCTCCGTGTGGCGGGTGCCGCAGACTGCGGTGACATGCGCGCCGTTGGCGACCGCGATCTGCGTCGCGAAATGGCCGACGCCGCCAGCCGCGCCGACGATGAGCACGCGCATTCCGGCCCCGACCGGCCCGAGATCGCGTAGCGCCTGAAGCGCGGTGAGCCCGGCGAGCGGGATCGCCGCAGCCTCCAGCGCCGAGAGGCCTTGCGGAGCGGGCGCCGCGGCGCTTTCCCCGACGACCGCATATTCGGCGCTCGCGCCGCCCGGGCGAGTATCGAGCATCGCGAAGACCCGGTCTCCCGGCTTGAAACGCGTGACGCGGTCGCCCACCTCGGTCACCTCGCCGGCGATGTCGAATCCGGGAATTGACGGAAAGCGCACCGGCATGATCCAACGGTAGGCGCCGCTGTGCAGCTTCCAGTCGACGGGATTCACCGAGGACGCCTCGACTCGCACGAGAACCTGCGACTCGGAGGGCCGCGGCACCGGGACCTCGGCAGGCCGGATGCGCTCGGGGCCGCCGTATCCTTCGTACTGCATGGCCTTCATGCACGTCCTCGCTTCTCGGCGCCGCCGGGGTGCGGCAGGCGATAGACTATGCCGGTTCGGCCGCCAGGTCACGCGACGGCAAACGTAGCCACAGCTAAGCAAGGCGTGACCCCCATGTGCGGTAAGGTTCGGCGGCGAAGCACCGACTCATGCGCGGCAGTTCATCGATTTGGTGCGAGGAGGGTTCCGGTGACGAAGATTCTGTGGCAGGCGGCGCTCGGCGCGCTGCTGGCGTCGAGCTTCCCGGCGCAGGCGATGCAGTGCAGCGCCAGCTCGTCCGATCGCGTGACGGCGCTGGTCGAGCTGTACACGTCGGAAGGCTGCAGCAGCTGCCCGCCCGCCGATCGCTGGCTTTCGTCGCTTGGCGCGCGGGGTTACGCGCCGCAGCGCGTGGTGCCGATCGCGCTGCACGTGGATTACTGGGACTATATCGGCTGGAAGGATCCCTACGCCAAGCGAGAATTCAGCGCGCGGCAGAGGAAACTCGCGCAGCTCCAGCGCGCAACGGTCGTGTACACGCCGCAAGTCATGCTCCAAGGGCAGGACTTCAGGCGTTGGGGCACGCTGGCGTTCGATGAGGCGGTGGCGAAGATCAACGCGCAGCCGGCCAAGGCGCGCATCGCATTGCGGCTCGACACATCGGGTGCCGATGCCTTCGAGGTCGAGGCGAGAGCCGAGCTGCTCGATGCCTCGCAGCGGGAGGCGGTGCTCTATCTCGCAGCCTACGAGAACAAGCTCGTGAGCCGCGTGAGCGCGGGCGAGAACCGCGGCGAGACCCTCACGCACGATTACGTCGTGCTGGAGTGGCAGGGGCCTTACGCCTTCGGCTCGGGGACTCGGCTCAGCGAGCGGCGCAAGCTCCCGCTGCTGCCGCGGGCGATCGCAAAGAACTCCGGCGTGGTGGCGTTCGTCCAGAACCGGAGCACCGCGGAGGTGCTGCAGGCGCTGATGCTTCCCGCCTGCGGCTCCTGAGCCGCGGCGACTTAGTTTCCCTTCGTCTCCACGTTGACGTTCAACGTTCCCGAGCGCACGTGCAGATCGCGCTGGGGGAACGGAATCTCGATGCCTTCGGCGCGCAACTCGTCTTCGATCGCCCACAGGTAGGCGGCCTGGGTATTACTCGGGCGCGCGACGCGATCGGGCCCGACCCACACGACCAGCTCGAAGTCGAGGCTGCTGTCGCCGAAATTCACCAGCCAGACGTCAGGCTGGCGCTCGGCGACGGTGCCCTCGACGCGCTTCGCCGCGCGCAGTGCAGCGGCCTTGACGCGTTCCTTGTCGCTGCCGTAGGCCACGCCGAAGGGGATGCGCACGCGGCGGATGCGGTTCTCGTAGGTCCAATTGGTCACCCGGCCGTTGATGAACTCCGAGTTGGGCACGATGATGTCGACCTCGTCGTTGGTTGTGATGCGCGTGTAGCGCAGGCTGATCTCGCGTACATGGCCGCGCACGCCGGACTGGAGATCGACGAAATCGCCGACCTTCAACGTGCGCTCGAGCAGGATGATCACGCCCGAGACGAAGTTGCTGAAGATGTTCTGCAGGCCGAAGCCGATACCGATGCCGATCGCGCCGCCAAGGAGGGCGACGCTGGTCAGGTCGACGCCGATGTAGTTCAGCCCGATGATGGTACCGAGAATCCAGACCACGTAGCGCACGATGCGCGCCCAGGCGTAGGCGCTCGGCGCGCTCTGCGTGCGCCCGCCGGCGAGCGCGATGCGCCGCAGGCCGCGCTCGAGTAGCGACGCGAACCACCAGACGAGGATCACGATCAGCACTAGCCCGACGAGGCGGATCGGGGTGACCGAGGTGCCGCCGATCGCGAACCAGGTCTCGCTCAGCCAGCGCGGCACGTCGAATCCGGAGAAGGCAACGGCCTCCATATTCGCTCACCTTATACACGAAGACGAAGGCAGCTGCGGATCGAGCGGCCACACCGGCCGGCGCTCGAAAAAGCGCGCAACCAGATCGAGCACGAGCGCGCATTCGACGCCAAAGGGCAGGTAGCCCGCGTAGCCGAGGAGCGGCATTTCGAAGAGATGGAAGCGCTGCGTGTACGGGATACTGTAGCGCCACTGCGCGAGGCTGCCGTAGTTCCACAGCTCCCAGAAGAAGCCGCACACGAGCGCGGCGAGCGCCGGCTGGAGGAGCGGCCGCCAGTCGCCCCGCGCGAGCGGCGTGAATACCGTTTCGCCGACGAGCAGCTGCTGCAGCCCGGCGAAGACGAGGAGCGGAGCGAGCCACAGCATCGGGAAGAGCGCCTCCGGCCAGAGCCCGAGGCCGAGAAGGCTCGACACGCCGGCGGCAAGTGCCGCCCAGGCGAGGCCGTGAGCACCGCGTAGCGGCGGCAGCGCCATCGTATCGATGCGCGGCAGGCGCCTGAGCCAGTCCCACGTGCTCGCCACCGCCGGCAGTACGGTAGAGAACGGGAGCGTCGCCTGGAGAAAGTAGTCGAAATCGGTCCGCGCTTCGATACCGGTGTAGTACCAGTTGCCGACGAACCGGTTGAGATGCTCGAAGAGCCACCAGAATCCTGCGCTCACGGGGAAGAGGCAGAGGAACCAGCCGGTGCGGTGGGTCAGCAACGAGCGCCCGTCCTTGCGGTGGGCGAGCCCGCTCATCACCAGGACGTAGCCCAGCCACAGCGGCGTGAAGGTGTGCCGGCGCCAACCGGGCGCGACGATGCCCTCGCTCCAGGCGAGCAGCCAGCCGGCCGCGATGAGGCCGAGGCCAAGCCATCCCCACCAGGGGAAGCGTCTCGCCGCAGGGCTCGATGTTCCGGGACGGGCGCGGGCGAGCGCGGC
>JBFGLA010000097.1:0-9226 GCA_041576355.1 Burkholderiales bacterium | reverse complement strand
GTTCCCGATCGGCGGCGTGAAGGGGGCGATGCTGGCGCTGATGTTCGAGCTCGTGTGCGCCGCGCTCACCGGCGCGGCGATCGGTGTCGAGGCCGACTCGTTTTTCTCCGAGCAGGGCAACAAGCCGCGCATCGGCCAGGCCTTCCTCGCCATCGACCCCTCCGCGCTCGCGGGGAGCGAGCGCTATTTCGAGCGCGTCGAGACGCTGATCGGCGCTATGCTCGCGGACGAGGGCGTGCGGCTGCCGGGGTCGAGGCGCTACGCCGCCGAAAAGCTCGCACGCGCACAAGGAATCGATGTGCCGGACGAGCTGCTCGGCCGGATCGAAAAGCTGGCGCGGAGCTGAGCGCATGGAAAGCTACGACGCCGTGGTGAGCTTCCCCGCGATGCGCGTCGGCATTCGCACCGAGGCGGAAGCGATCGCGCAGATCGCCTATCTTCCGTTAGCGGTTCGGCTCGAGCCGCCGCGCAACCGGCTCGCCGAGCGCGCCGCGGGACAGCTCGAGCGCTATCTGGCCGATCCCGATTTTGTATTCGAGCTTCCGCTCGCCGAGTCCGGGACCCCGTTCCAGCGCCGCGTATGGAGCGCGATCGGCGCGATCCCGCGCGGCCGCACGCTCACCTACGGGCAGATGGCGAAAGCGCTGCGCTCGGCGCCGCGCGCAGTCGGCCAGGCCTGCGGCGCGAACCCGCTTCCGCTCGTCGTTCCCTGTCATCGTGTCGTTGCGGCGAACGGCCTGGGCGGTTTCGCGGGCCACACCGGGGGTTTTCATCTGGAGGCCAAGCGGTGGCTGCTGCGCCACGCGCGCCGGCGCGAAGAGCTCTGAGCGCGGCCGATGCCGCGCTGCTCGATGCGTTTTGCGACGCGCTCTGGCTCGAGGACGGCCTGTCGAGGAATACCCTGGAGTCCTATCGGCGCGATCTCACGCAGTTCGCCGCCCATCTCGGGCATCGCAGGCTCGAGTCGGCGGAGGAGGTCGATCTGCTCTCGTTTCTCGCCGCGCGGCGCGGGCGCTCCTCAAGCGCGGCGCGGCGGCTCTCCAGCCTGAAGCGCTTCTACCAGTATTGCCTGCGCGAGAAGAGGATCGCGGCGGACCCGACGCTCAAGCTCGATCCGCCGAAGCGCGCGCCGCGCTTTCCCAAGACCCTCTCGGAAGCGGACGTCGAAGCGTTGCTTGGCGCGCCCGACACCGCGAGCCCGCTCGGGCTGCGCGACCGGGCGATGCTCGAGGCGCTGTACGCCTCGGGGCTGCGCGTGTCCGAGCTCGTCGCGCTGAAGACCTTCGAGGCTAACCTGGACGCGGGCGTGGTGCGCATCTTCGGCAAGGGTGCGAAAGAGCGGCTCGTTCCGCTCGGCGAGGAGGCCGTCGACTGGCTGCAGCGTTATCTGAAGGAGGCGCGGCCGCGCCTCCTCAAGCGTGCGGCGAGCGACGCGATCTTCGTGACCGAGCGCGGCGCGGGGATGACGAGGCAGGCGTTCTGGCACAACATCAAGCGCTACGGCGCCCGTGCGATCCCCGGCAAGAGCTTGTCGCCGCACGTGCTGCGCCATGCTTTTGCGACGCATCTCATCAACCACGGCGCCGACTTGCGCGTGGTGCAGATGCTGCTCGGCCACGCCGACATCTCGACGACCCAGATCTACACTCATGTCGCGCGCGAGCGTCTGAAGGCCTTGCACGCGAAGCATCACCCGCGCGGATGAAACGGCCCAGTCATTCCGAAACACCGGCGACGCAGTTTCTCAGGACAAACGGCGTCGAGTACACGGAGCACACCTATGACTACGTCGAGCGAGGCGGAACGGCCGTGTCGTCGGATGCGCTCGGGGTTGCGGAGCGCGAGGTGGTGAAGACGGTGATGATGGAGGATGAGAAAGGCGCGCCGCTCATCGTCCTCATGCACGGCGACCGCACGGTATCGACCAAGAACCTCGCCCGCCAGGCCGGGCGCAAGCGGATCGAGCCTTGCCGACCGGATGTCGCGCAGCGCCACTCGGGCTACCAGGTCGGCGGCACCTCCCCCTTCGGAACGAGAAAGGCGATGCCGGTGTACATGGAGCGCTCGATCCTCGAGCTGGAGCGTGTCTACATCAACGGCGGCCGGCGGGGGTTCCTCGTGCGCCTCGCGCCGCGGGAGATCGTTCGCACGCTGTCGCCGACTTTGGTCGAAGTCGCTCTCGAGCGCTGAAGCGGTGCGCTAGGCTTTCCTCTCCACCGTGACGCCGACCCGGCCGGCGTTCTTCAGCACGCCCAGCTTGGCGGCGCTGACCTTCACCCAGGCGGCGCCGAACTCATCGATGATCATCCGCGCGACGCGCTCGGCGAGCGCCTCGACGAGGTTGTAGTGCTTCTCGCCGAGCAGCTCGCGGATCCGGACCGTCACCTTGTCATAGTCGATGCAGTCGGCGACCCGGTCGCTCGCGAACACCGCGGTGTTCGCGATGCCCATCTCGAGATCGAGCCGGATCTTCTGCGGCACGATGCGCTCGCGCTTGTGGAAACCGATCAGGGTCTCGATCTCCAGGTCGCGAATGAAGATGTGGTCCATTGCCAGCGCGATTATAGAAGGTGCGGCAGAAGCCGGCCTTTTCACGAAAGGAATGTGAAATTTTGTCCGGCGGTGCGTGACTGCGCCATTCTCCGGAACAATGGGTGCGCCGATGCGGCCCCGATTGAGCCTACGCGACCTGTTCCTGAACCGCCTCGTGGCGGTGTTCGGGCTGGTCGGCTTCGTCTTCGTCACCGCGGCGCTTGCCGCCACGGTGTATCTGTCGTCGCAGGTCTCCCGTAACGGCATCATCGACTCGACCGAGGCGGCGAACGTCGCGTTGACCAAGGTCTTCGTCAATGAGCAGTGGAAGGTGATCCGGCCTCTCCTGCCTCCGCCTGGGCAGCGCGATCCGCAGACTCTCAAGGCGCGGGCGGAAAACGCCGCCATCGACCACATCGTGCGCGCCTTCAGCGCCGGAACCGATCTGCTCAAGGTCAAGATCTACGACCTGGGCGGAATGACCATCTATTCTTCGGATCCGCGCCAGATCGGCGAGGACAAGTCCGGCAACCCGGGCATCATTTCCGCGCGCGCGGGAGCGCCGAAGAGCGAGCTGACTTTCCGCGGCAAGTTCGGCGCCTTCGACGGCGAGGTGCACGACCGCAATCTCATCTCCAGCTACCTGCCGGCCGTGTTCGGAAATCAGATCGAGGCGGTGGTCGAGACCTATACCGACCGCACCGCCTCGATCGAGCGCGCCAACCGCGCCATGGCGCAGCTCGCGCTCGTGCTTGCGCCGCTCTTCTACGGCGTGTACGCCGGGTTGTTGTTCGTCGTATGGCGCGCGGATCGCGTGCGGCGCGAAAAGCAGTTCGCCCTCGAGGCGCTGGCGATAGAGAATGAAAAGGCCCGCGCCGCCGCGGAGTCGGCGAGCCGGATCAAATCGGAGTTCCTGGCCACGATGAGCCACGAGATCCGCACGCCGATGAACGGCGTGATCGGCATGACCGGACTGCTGCTCGACACTTCGCTCACCGGCGAGCAGGAGCGCTATGCCAGAACGATCCGGGACTCGGGCGAGGCGCTGCTCGAGATCATCAACGACGTGCTCGATTTCTCGAAAATCGAGGCGGGCAAGCTCGAGCTGGAGACCGGGACATTCGATCTGCTGGGGCTGGTCGAGAGCGTGCCCGAGCTGCTCGCTCCGCGCGCGCACGGCAAGGGACTCGAGATCGCATCCTACGTCGCCCCAACCGCGCACGGCATCTATCGCGGCGACTCCGGCCGCATCCGGCAAATCCTGCTGAACCTGGTCAGCAACGCGGTGAAGTTCACCGAGCGGGGCGCGGTCCTGGTGCAGGTGAGCGCGCTTGACCGGCAGGCAACGGACGACCGTGTGCGCTTCGAGGTGAAGGACACCGGCATCGGCATCGCGCCGGAATCGATCCCGCGCCTCTTCTCGAGCTTCACCCAGGTCGACGCGTCGACTTCGCGCCGGTTCGGCGGCACGGGGCTCGGGCTCGCGATCTGCAAGCGGCTCGTCGAGGCGATGCGCGGGAGTATCGGGGTCGAGAGCAGGCCGGGAGAGGGAAGCCTGTTCTGGTTCGAGCTGCCACTCGTGTGGGTGGAGGCGCGCCCGGACCCGGGCGATTCCGCGTCGCGCCCGCCGCAAGTGAGGCGGGCCCTGGTCGTGGACGACATCGACATCAACCGCGAGGTGCTGGGACGAATGCTTGCAGGGTGGAGAATTGCCGTCCATTCGTGCGAGGATGCCGCGAGCGCGCTCGCCGCGCTGCGCTTCGCGAAAGCGGAAGGAAACGCGTTCGACGTGCTGCTCGCCGATCAATGCATGCCCGAGGTGACCGGCGCGGAGCTTGTGCGCCAGGTGCGCGACGACCCCGCCCTTGCGGATCTGCAGGCGATCATCCTGTCTTCCGTGCCGCTTTCGGACGTGCAGACGCAGGTCGATGCGCTCGGGCTGGACGCGTTCATGCTCAAGCCCGTGCGTCAGGCGGCGTTGTCCAACCTGCTGCGCTCGCTGAACGGTTCGCCCGCCGGATCGCGGCCCGAATCGGCGGGACCCGTCGCGGCGGCGTCATCCGCTTCGGGCGCGCGCCGCATGAGGATCCTGGTGGCCGAGGACAATCCCGTGAACCAGATCGTCGCGGTGGCCATGCTCGAGCGCCTGGGCCACCATGTCGATCTGGCGGGAAACGGAATCGAGGCGGTGGAGGCGGTGCGCAAGCTCCCTTACGACCTCGTGCTCATGGACGTGCAGATGCCGGAAATGGACGGGTACGAAGCGACCCGCGCGATCCGCGCGCTGGAAGGCGCGTTTGCCGGGATTCCGGTCATCGCCATGACCGCCAACGCCCTCAAGGGCGATTCCGAAAAGTGCCTGCAGGCGGGGATGGACGATTACCTGGCGAAGCCCGTGTCGACCGACGCCCTGGCCGCGATGCTGCGGAAATGGTCGTCCGCAACGCGAGCGCCTCAGAGCGGAGCGCTTTTCCCGGCCGGGCGATAGGCGGTACGGCTTTGCCGGCCGCCCGGCGGTCGCTCGCGAAAGCGTAGAATTCCCGCGCATGCAAATCGCATTGCTCGCCCTCGGGGCGTATCTGCTCGGATCGATATCGTTCGCGATCGTCGTCAGCCGGCTCATGCGCCTGCCGGATCCGCGCTCCTATGGTTCCAAGAATCCCGGCGCGACGAACGTCCTGCGTACGGGGAAGAGGGTTGCCGCGGCGCTGACGCTCGCGGGCGATGCCGCCAAGGGGTGGCTGGCGGTCTGGCTCGCGGGTCTTTATGCCGGCGAACAAGGAATCGCCGCGGTCGCGGTCCCTCTTGCGGGGCTTGCCGTATTCATCGGGCATCTTTTCCCGGTGTTCCATCGCTTCCGGGGCGGGAAAGGCGTCGCCACTGCGGCGGGTGTTTTGCTGGGACTCAATCTTTGGCTCGGCCTGGCCACGATCGCGAGCTGGAGCATCATCGCGGTGTTCTTTCGCCTGTCGTCGCTTGCCGCTCTGGTGGCCGCGGTGTTCGCGCCTCTCTATACGGCATGGCTCTTCGGCTTACGGCCCGTGCTCCCTGCGGTCGTCGCGTTGTCGCTGCTCTTGATTTGGCGCCACAAAGAAAACATCGCGCGTCTGCTTTCGGGCCAGGAGCGGCGCATCGGCGAAAAGCCCTCGGGCGGAGAATCCGCCACCGGCTGAGGTGCGCGGACAGCGCTCCCCGCTATGCCGCCAGTTCCCATCGCGGCCGCACGGTAAAGCTGCCGCGAAGATTGGGGAGCATTCCGTCTTGCATACGCAGTGCGGCCGCGAATGCAATCATCGCGCCGTTGTCGGTGCATAGTTCGAGTTCCGGGTAGAACACGTCGAATCCGCGCTGTCCGGCAGCCGAGTCGAGCGCGGCGCGTAGCGGCCTGTTCGCGCCGACCCCGCCTGCGACCACAAGGCGGGTGAGCCCAGTCATTTCCATGGCGAGCCCGCATTTGGCGACCAGCACCTCGACGATCGCCTCTTCGAAGGCGCGCGCGACATCGGCGCGAGAGTGCGCGCTCTGCTCCGCGTCCCGCACGAGGGTGCGGACCGCGGTCTTGAGCCCAGAAAAGCTGAAATCGAGGCCGCCGCTCGCGATCATGGGCCGCGGCAGCCGGTAGCGGCCGGGTGTGCCGGCTTCGGCGAGCCTGGAGAGCGCGGCCCCGCCCGGATAACCCAGGCCGAGGAGCTTCGCGGTCTTGTCGAAGGCCTCGCCCGCGGCGTCGTCCTGGGTCTCGCCCAGGAGCGCGTAGCGGCCGACACCGTCGACCCGCATGAGCTGCGTATGCCCCCCGGAAACGAGCAGCGCGACGAACGGGAACTGCGGGGGACTCGCAGACAGTAGCGGCGAGAGCAAATGACCTTCGAGGTGGTGAATGCCGATCGCCGGCACGCCGAGCGCAAAGGCGAGCGCGCGCGCATACGAGGCCCCAACGAGCAGCGCCCCCGCAAGCCCCGGCCCCTCGGTATAGGCGACCGCGTCGATTTCGGCCACCGTACGGCCGGTGGTCGTCAGAATTTCGCGCGCGAGCGGAATCAGGCGCCGGATGTGATCGCGCGAGGCGAGCTCGGGCACGACGCCCCCATAGGCGTCGTGCATGGCGACCTGCGAGTGCACGGCATGCGCGAGCAGACCCCCGGCGGCGGGCCGCGCATTCGGGCGGGAAGCATGCTCGTAGAGCGCGATGCCCGTCTCGTCGCACGAGGTTTCGATGCCGAGGATGAGCATGGCCGACATTCTAGGGGGCTGGCGCAGGCTCCGGATGTTCGGATAAAATCCACCCCCTTTTCCGCTCACCCCGAGGACTGGATGCCGACCGTTCGCGTCAAGGAAAACGAGCCATTCGAAGTGGCAATGCGCCGCTTCAAGCGCACCGTGGAGAAAACGGGCCTACTCACCGAGCTGCGCTCGCGCGAGTACTACGAGAAGCCGACTTCCGAGCGCAAGCGCAAGCTCGCGGCCGCCGTGAAGCGCCACCACAAGCGCCTGCGCAGCCAGATGCTGCCGCAAAAGCTCTACTGAACCGAACGCTCAAGCACCGCTTCCGATCGCGCGAGTTGCAACGAGCCTTAAGGGCCGTTCGGCTCGCGTTTTCGTTTTAACCGACCCCGATGTCGCTCAAGGATCGTATTACCGAGGACATGAAAGCGGCGATGCGCGCCAAGGAGCAGGCGCGCCTGTCGGCGATCCGGCTGCTCCTCGCCGCGATGAAGCAAAAGGAGGTCGACGAGCGCATCCAGCTTACGGACGCGGACGTGCTCGGCATCGTCGAGAAGCTCATGAAGCAGCGCCGCGAATCGGTCAGCCAATACGAGGCTGCGGGCCGCCAGGATCTCGCCGACGCGGAGAAATTCGAAATGAAAGTGCTATCGGCTTACCTGCCCCAGCAGATGAGTGACGCCGAGCTCGCCGCGGCGGTCGATGCGGCGCTGTCCGAGTCGGGCGCAACAGGCGTCAAGGATATGGGCAAGGTGATGGGAGTGCTCAAGCCCCGCCTTGCCGGCCGCGCCGACATGGGCAAGGTGTCGGCGTTGGTGAGGGCCAGGCTCGGCGGCTAGCCATCGCGGGCAGGCCCATTTCGGGGCCGACCCCTGTGATTCCAGAAAGCTTCAAGCAGGATCTACTCCAGCGCGTCGACATCGTCGACGTCGTGTCGCGCTTTGTGCGATTGAAGAAGGGCGGCGCGAACTATCTCGGGCTGTGCCCGTTCCACAACGAAAAGACACCCTCCTTCACGGTGAGCCCGGCGAAGCAGTTCTACCACTGCTTCGGCTGCGGCGCGCACGGCAACGCGATCGGCTTTCTCCTCGCCTATTCCGGGCTCGGCTATGTCGAGGCGGTGAAGGAGCTCGCCGCCTCCGTCGGCATGCAGGTGCCCGAAACGCCCTGGGAACGGGAGAACGCCGAGCGGCACAAGCGCGACACCGATCTGTATGCCGTCATGGAGCAGGCGATGGATTTCTACCGGGGCGAGCTGAAGAAATCATCGCGTGCCATCGAGTACCTCAAGGGCCGGGGTCTCACGGGAGAGATTGCGGCGCGGTTTCGAATCGGCTATGCGCCGGACGATTGGCAGGGCCTGCGCGCGGTCTTCCCGCGGTACGAGGACAAGGCGCTCAGCGAATGCGGTCTCGTGATCGATAACGAAGGCAAGCGCTACGACCGGTTTCGCGATCGCGTCATGTTTCCTATCCTCAGCGCGCGCGGGGCGACGATCGGATTCGGCGGGCGCGTGCTCGGCGAGGGCGAGCCCAAGTATCTGAATTCCCCCGAGACCCCGCTTTTCGAGAAGGGGCGCGAGATCTACGGCCTTGTGCAAGCGCGCGAAGCGATTCGCGCGGCAGGCAGGGTGCTCGTCGTCGAGGGGTACATGGACGTCGTGGCGCTCGCCCAGTTCGGCATCGGCTACGCCGTCGCCACGCTCGGCACGGCGACCACGCCGGTGCACATCGCGAAGCTGCTGAAGCTGGCCGACGAGATCGCTTTTTGCTTCGACGGCGACGCCGCGGGGCGCAAGGCCGCTTGGCGCGCGCTCGAGGTGAGCCTGCCGCTCGCCCAGGACGCAAAGCCGTTGCGCTTTCTCTTTCTCCCCGAGGGCGACGACCCGGATACCTTCGTGCGCCGCCACGGCAAGGAGGCGTTCGAGCGCCTTGCGCGCGAGGCACAGACGCTCTCGGGATTCCTGATCGGCGAGTTGCGCGCGCAGGCCGAGCTTGCCAGCGCGGAAGGACGCTCGCGCTTCCTTGCCGCGGCGAAGCCGCACGTGCAAAGAATCGCCGCGCAGGGGTTGAGGCTCCAGGTGGTGAAGGAGATTGCCGGGCTAGCGCGCGTCTCGCAGGAGGAGGCCGAGCACTTGATGGAGCTGCGCGTCACCCCCACTTATGCAAGGATCGCGCCGCCAAGGGCTCGGCCCCCCGCGACCGCGACGCAGGAGCGCAATCTGCTTTGCTGCGTGCTTGCCCGGCCGGATCTCGCGGCCGAAATTGATGATGAACTACTCGACTCGGGGCTGCCCGAGACAGCCGCCCTGCGCGCGATCGCCGGCGTCGAGGGCGGAGCGGCTGCGCTCAGCGAAGCGCTTCTCATCGAACGCTTTGCGGGCACCGAGCATGCCGAGACCGTTTTCGAGGCGCAGGCGTCCGTGCTCAAGGATGGGATCACGGGCGAGGCCGCCGAGCAGCAATTCCGGCAG
>JBFGLA010000096.1:0-9258 GCA_041576355.1 Burkholderiales bacterium | reverse complement strand
TGGCGTGGCCGAACGCGGCGTGGAGTTGCTTTCTCTGCAACGCAACACGCGGTGCCGAATCGACACCGGCAGAAGACTCGGCGCCTCGCGTTAGTGGTTTCGTCTGCACGCCGCGGGAAGGCTCGCGATGAAGCCTACTGCTACCCGTCTCGTCCTGTGACTGCGATGCGTTCCTGGATTTGAGTGTGGATTTCATTTCGTCATCCTCTTTAATTGCTTGCTGGTGCTGTGCCTAGAGATACACGAAGATCTCAGAGCACATCCGGGTACCGCCCGCGGCCGCTTCGAGCCTGGTCGCTGCGGGTTGTGCAAAGGGCAGCTTGATGCGCCGTGCCGCCTGGTCACTGCGACCGCTTTCCTGCAACAAAAACTGATAGTCCTCCTCGCCGGGGAGTTGGCAAAGCGCGACCGCTTGCTCGGACTCGAACACGACAGCCCGGCGCCCGTTGAGCGTGACCGGTTCGTCGCGCCGGATGAACTGAATGTCCGTTATGTCTGCGCTGTCGGCCATGCTGCCGCGCTTGCTCTTGCCGATCACCTTGTAGTCTTCCTCCGACGCGTCCGGCCGCGACGGATCGAAGACGTAATAGCGCCAGAACGTCTGGCGGCGTTCCAGCGCAATGGTGAAGTTACGCGCCTGCGCCTGACCTGCCGCGTCGATCACCTGGCACGCCTCCGGAAAGTGCGCAGCCTGGTTCGGTCCGCCCGGGAAAATTTCGACTACACCCCATTGGTTTGCCGCCGACGCCTCGCTGAGATAGAAATCGAGCGCTGCCACATCGTTGGTTTCGGCACCATCCACTGTGAACACGTAGCGCCCCGACGGAAGCGCGTGCAGATCGATATTCCATGCCCGCACGGCCTGCTCGGGCGTCTGCGATTCCCAGACCGGTTGCCGGCGCAGCGCGTCCAGGACCTGCAGCTTGGCCGCAGTGACCGGTTGCTTGAACGTGTGGGTGAACACACGCGGCCGAACCGGCAGCGCGGGCTGCGCGAACGGCTGCCCCGCGGGATGCAGCAGCCGCCGCTGCTGTCCAAAGAGGTCGGCGACGTTCTCCTCGCGATTGCTGAAGTAGCGAACGGTGTCTCGCGGTGAGGCGGGGCTCTCGACGGTGCCGTCGGTGTATGTGTCGAACAGCGGATCGGTGTTGACCAGGTTGAACGTAAAGGCTGCGGTCTCGTCATAGCGCGGCAGCCATTCCACGCCATCCTGCATCGAGTACAAGACCCTGCCGCCGGCCGCGGTGCGCCGGAACAGCAGTTGATAACGCCGCAGGATGCGCTCGCACTCGGGGGTCGGGGAGAGCCTGAGCACGGTGCACAGGCGATCGGTGAAGTAGCCGTGCAGGCACTCGATGCTGAACAATTCCCGATAACGGGTCGGCATGTTCGCTCTCATCCGGCCGTGTCGGTCGCCGCGATGCGGCCCACCTGCTCGGTGACCCAGCCTTCGTCCACTGTCAGCATGCGCGCCTTGTAGAGCACCGACGGCAGGTACTTGCCGCCGAGGCCGCTCCACAGGTTATTGAGGCCCTGCATGTCGAGGTTGACGATCTCCAGGGTCAGCTTGGCGAGCCCGTGCGGGAACGCGTTCGCGCTCTGCGGGGTGAACACCGGCCTGGCCTGGAAGTAGCCGAGCACCGCGGAGAGCAGTTTGAGCGCCTGCTCGTAGTTGTTGCCGAACGAGGCGGAGACGAGCACGTAGAGGTTGAGGTTGAGCGGCGACTGGCTCTGCGCGAAGCCCGAGCCCTGCGCGGAGTGCCGGGAGCCGCCCGATGTGCCGGTCGCATCGCGCTCGACGTTCACCAGGGAGAGCACGACCTTGTTCTCGATGACGTTGGGCACCGTCCCGTCCAGGTTGCACAGGTTCGCGAGGACCACGTACGGCTCGCCGCCGGGAGAGCGCGAGCCGAGCTGGCCGTTGAGCTGATCGCGAATGAAGGCGAGTGTCGTGTCGAGCATCGGTCCGCCTCAAATGACCTTGCCGTCCTTGCGGAACTCGCGCCGGATCCCGTGGGTGATGTCCTCCAGCCGCACGGTGTCGGCGCGGCGGCGCAGCGCCGTCAGCGACGCATAGCGCAGGACGTTGACGATGGCCCCGCCGGTCACTTCGAACTCGTCGGCAAGCCGCTGCAAGTCCACGGCGGGCTCGAGACGCGCGGCATCCGAGAACGCGCCGCGCCACAGGCGCAGCCGCTCGGCGGGTTCGGGAATCGGGAAGTAGATCATCGACTGGAAGCGGCGTGCGAAGGCCTCGTCGATATTGCTTTTGAGGTTGCTCGCCAGGATGGCGACACCGGGAAAGTCCTCGACGCGCTGCAGCAGGTAGGCGACTTCCTGGTTGGCGTAGCGATCGTTCGCGCCGGTGGTCTGGGTGCGCTTGCCGAACAGCGCGTCGGCCTCGTCGAAGAACAGGATCCAGTCGCCGGCCTCGGCCTGGTCGAATACGGCGGAGAGATTCTTCTCGGTCTCGCCGACCCATTTCGACACCACCAGCGAGAGGTCGATCCGGTACACGTCCAGCCCGGTGGTTTTTCCCAGCAGGGACGCCGTGAGGGTTTTGCCGGTGCCGGGCGGCCCGTAGAACAGGCTGCGGAAACCCGGCTTGAGCTTGGCCCCGAGCCCCCAGTCGTGCATGAGGGTGTGCCGATGCTCGATCCAGGCGCGGATCTCTTCGACGTCGTGGAGGGTCGGCCCGGGCAGAACCAGGTCGTGCCACTCGAGCGGGGTGGTGATGCGCCTGGCCGGGAAGGCGCTGCTGAAGCTGGGCCGGTACCCGGCCCCCGCCGTCAGCCGGTTGAGCGTTTCCTTGCCCACTTGCAGGCTCGTCGAGAAGAGGCTGTGCGCGGCGTGCGCGTCGTCCAGATGCAGCAGCTTCGAGCTGCGCAGCAGGCGGCCGGGCTCGAGCAGCGACTGCAGCGCAAAGCGGCGCTCGAGGTCTTCGCCGCAGAGCACGAAAGCAGCGGTCTCGACGGTCGGCCAGAACCCGCCGTGGCTGCCGCTCAGCACGCCCCCGAACTCGGTGAAGCCGCGCTCGAAATTGGGGTTCTTCATCAGGAAGGGGTCGAGCACCTGCGGCCGCAAGTGCGGCGCCAGGGCGAGGATCAACACCGCGCGCTCCTCGAACGACATCGCGCTCTCGCCGATCAGTTGCGCATAAGCGGAGGTGCTGCGCGCCAGATCGGGCGGCGCGATATCGCGAACGTCCTTGTGCGCGCACGCCTGCCCGAAGTGCAGGCGGATGCCGGCGTCGATGAGCTGCGTCAACCACGCCAGCTCCCGGTCGAGGACGGCGGCGTTTTCCGCGCGGGCGCTCAACGCTTCGTCGCTGCGGCGCGGCTCAATGGGCGCGGTACAGGCAAACGGTGAAGTCATCGTCCAGATATCCCTTCGCCACCGATACGTCGGGCGACAGTTGGCGGCAGAACGCCACGAGCTCGTCGGCGTCCCGCCCCACGAGCAGCGGGTGCTCCGGGAAGCGGGCGGCATCGAGCGCGTTGAAGATCGCCGCGCGCGCGGCGGCCCGGTACATCCTGCGGACCATCTGCAGATGGAACTCGGGCTCCGCGCAGCGGTAGCCGAGCGCGCCGGATGCAATCACGTAGTCGACGCGCGGCAGCTCGAGCGTGCTGAAGTCGCAGAGGTGGAACCACGTGCGCGGGCAAGCGCCGTAGCGCGCCTGGGCCTGCGCGATGAACTCCGGCACGTGGTCGATGCCGATGTATGCGAAGTCGCGGAACCGCTCGTCCAAGAAAGCCTTCAGGTCGCCGCGCCCGCAGCCGATGTCGAGGATCGAGCCGCCGGTGAAGTCCGCGGCGCTCGCGATGACCTCGAAGCGCTTGCGCTGGCTGTCCTCGCCCCTCCAACCGAGACTCTTCGGCGAACACTCGCCGAAAGCCGCCATGCGGTGCCGGTGATAATGGAGGATGGTGGCTCTTTCGATAGCGTTCACCGCTTTTCTCCGCCGGCCTGGTCAGCCGGGTCGATCGGCCTGCGCCAGCACATCGACAGTCAATTAGAGCCCAATAATCGATCGGAGACCATCGGTCGATTGCTGATATGGGGCTTCGCGAAACACTGATCCGGCGTTCCCGGTCCTGGTGCTACTCTCTATGCTGCAGGACCCAGAGTGCAAGGCGGCTCACGCTCGCGTGAGCGCCCGAGCACCGCCACCGCCGCGGCGATCCCCTCGCCGCGGAAAAATACGAGAGGAGACCCCACATGAAAAACCTCGCACTGACAGGAACACTCGCCGCCGCCCTGTGCGCCGCCGGCGCGGCGACGGCCCAGGACCGGATCAACATCGCCTGGGGCGGCTCGAACCCCGGCGGCGTCATGTACTACATGGTCGGCTCCGCGGGCACGATCATTTCCGACAAGTTGCCGCAGTACAACATCAACCAGGTGACCACCGGCGGCTCGACCGAGAACGCGAAGCGCATCATCAAGGGCGAGCTCGACATGGGTATCGTCTACGGCGCGCACGTGTTCATGGCGCAAAAGCCCGAGGGTCCGTTCGCGAGCGGCGACAAGGGCACGATGATGCGAGGCGTCGCCAAGGCCTACAAGGGGCCGACATACTTCGTGACGCTGCCGGGATCGGGGATCACCAAGATCGCCGACCTCAAGGGCAAGACGGTTGCGCTCGGCCCTCCCGGATCGGGCACGGTCTTCAACTGCTCGAACATCCTGCGCGCGGTCGGCATGCTCGACGCGGTCAATCCGCGCATGATGACCTTCGGCGATGCCGGGCGCGCGCTCGGCAACGGCCAGATCGACGCGCTGTGCCAGTCCTCCGCCCCGGCCGCCGCGGTGAAGGAGCTGGCCGAGACGCGCGGTGCGGTGGTGCTGCCCTACAGCGCAAGCGAGATGGGCAAGATCACCGGCACCTACCCGTTCTACAGCAAGGACACGATGCCGGCGACGACGTACAAGGGCGTGCCGGCGGTCGAGCTGCCGTACCTGACCGTGTACTGGGTCGCGCACGAGCGCGTGCCGGCGAAGGCGGTGCAGGATATCCTGGAACTCGTCTACCAGCCGAACATCAAGAAACAGCTCGCCGCCGTCCACAAGGCGTGGGCGCAGATGGAGCCGGACACTAAGAACTTCCTCACCCTCGGGGTGCCGATGCACCCGGGCGCGGAGGCGTATTACAAGGCCAAGGGCCTCTGGAAAGAGTAAGTTAGGCGCCTATCCGAGAGCCGTCCCGCCTGCCGCGGGGCGGCTCTTTTCATGTCATGCCGGCGCACGCTCCCACCCGCTCCGACGAAGCCTGGTTCGCGCCGGTCGCCGCCAAGGACCGGACGCTCGGCGGCGCGTACGCGGTGCTCTATGCGCTCGTCGCCGCGGCGTTCTCGGCTTGGTACCTCTACACCTCGGGCTTCGGCTTGGTCTCGACCGAGACCAACCGCGGCTTCTACCTGATGTTCACCTCGGTGCTGGTGTTCCTCGCTTTTCCGGCGCGACGCGGCGCGCCGAAGCAGCGGCCGAGCGCGGTCGATTGGCTCTTCATCGCGCTGGCGGTGATCTCGATCGGCTACTGGATGGACCAGTACGTCCCGTACGCGATGTTCCGCGTCAGCTCGCCCAATCAGTGGGACTTTGCGATGGGTCTGGTCGCGATCGTCGTCATCATGGAGACGAGCCGCCGCGTGCTTGGCCCGGTCATCCCCATCATCTGCCTGATCTTCCTCGCCCAGCTCTACTTCGGCCCGTACCTCCCGGGCAAGCTCAGCCACGACGGAATGACGGTCGAGCGCATCATCGAGTTCACTTACTCGACGCAGGAGGCGATGTTCGGCGTCGTCACCACCACCTTCGCGACCTTCGTCTTCCCGTTCATGATCTTCGGCGCGTTTCTCGAGCGCAGCGGCGCGGGCGCGTTCTTCATGGACCTCGCCACCGCGCTGACCGGCCGCTGGCGCGGAGGGCCGGCGAAGATCTCCGTCTTCAGCTCGGCGCTCTTCGGTTCGATCTCCGGTTCGTCGGTCGCCAACGTGGTCGCCTCCGGCGTGTTCACGATCCCGATGATGAAGCGCATCGGATTCAAGCCGCACCACGCCGGGGGGATCGAGGCGATCGCCTCGACCGGCGGCCAGGTCATGCCGCCGGTCATGGGCGCAGGCGTCTTCATCCTGGCGACGCTGACGCAGACCGATTACCTGAGCATCGCGCTGATGAACATTATCCCGGCGCTCTTGTTCTTCGCCTTCATCGTGATGATGGTCGATCTCGAGGCGGTGCGCAGCGGCCTGCGCGGCCTGCCGGCGGAGGAGATCCCGCGCGCCCGAGACGTGCTGCGCCGCGGCTGGCACTTCTTCCTGCCGCTGGTGGTCGTGATCGGGCTTCTCTTTCGCGGCTACTCGCCCGACCTGTGCGCCTTCTGGGGGATCGTCTCGGCGTTTGGGCTGTCGTGGCTCAACCGGGAGACGCGCATGGGCCCGCGCCGCTTGTTCCGTGCCATCGTCGCCGGCGCGCACAGCAATACTTCCGCCGGCGCGGCGATCGGCAGCCTCGGCATCATCATCGGCGGCATCGTCCTCTCCGGATTGGGGCTCAAGTTCTCGGCGATCCTGATCGAGCTCTCCGGCGGGCACCTGCTCGCCACCGTCGCCCTGGTCACGGTGATCTCGATCATCATCGGCATGGGCAGCAGCACCACCGGCTCCTACATCATCCTCTCGGTGGTCGCGGCCCCGGCCCTGGTCCATCTCGGCGTGGCCGAAGTGCCGGCGCACCTGGTGGTCTTCTACGCGGCGTGCCTGTCGAACATCACGCCGCCGGTGTGCGTCTCGGCATTCGCCGCCGCGTCGATCGCCGGCGCCGACCCGATGAAGACCGGATTCGCGGCGCTCAAGTTCGGCGCCACGCTGATGCTGGTGCCGTTCAGCTTCGTCTACATGCCCGAGCTGCTCTTGCAGGGCACGGCGCCGGAGATCGCCTACGTCACGGTGCGCTACCTGCTCGGCTACGTTGCGCTCGCCATGGGAATCCAGAAATGCGAGTTCATCGCCGGCGAGATCGCCCTCTGGCGGCGCGGGTTCTTGCTCGCCGCAGCGGCCGGGCTGCTCTTCCCGCTGTTTCCCGGCGCCGAAATGGTAGGCGCTGTGCTGCTCGCGCTCGCCTGGGTGGCGGGGCTGCGCGCGCGCCGCGCTTGACCCGGCGCGCCCCGCGACCGCATGATCGAGCGCAACCCGCTTCGCCGGGCCGGCGCTATACCGCTCAAGTGTCCGGCGTCGACGGCTTGCCCGCCTCGTTCATGCCCGGCGACCGGGCATCGCCCGCCACCTTGGGCGCTTCGCTCGCGCCCGCCTGGGCCGGCGCCGTCCGCTTTTCCGGGTCTTTGATCTCAGCCTGGGTGGCGTCCTTTGCCGGCGCAACCTTCGTCACCACCTTCTGCGCCGCGGACTTGACCGCGCGCCGGACTTCCGGCACGCGCCGCGCGACGTAGGTTTCCGCGCTGCGCGCTGCGGAGCCGATCGCCGTGGTCGCGGCGCTTAGCCGATCCTTCGCGCCCCGCACGGCACTGCGCGCCGCCGCCTGCGCCGGCGGAATCCGTTTCTCGGCGTAGCGCCCGGCACGCCGGGCCGCGGTCCCGACCGCCTTCCTCGCCCGCCCGAGGCTCGTCTTCGCACTGCCGAGCGCTCTGCGCACCGCGCGCTTCACGACCGGGACATTCTTCGCTGCCCGTTGCGCCGCCGACCTCGTTGCCCCGGCGACGGCGTTCTTCGCACTCTCGAGGCCCTTGCCGATCCTCCTGCCGAGTCGCTGGGCGAACGTGCTCGCACGCCCTCTCGCCGCGCGCTTGGCCGGTGTCCTGAGCGCCTTCCTGGCCGGTCTCGGCGCCGGTTTCGCCGTTTTCCTTGTTGCCGAGGCCTTGGCCCGCTTTCTTGCCGCCATGTGCGTCTCCTCCCTCGAATCCTGTCTGCGTTCTCGTTGCTTTCTCCTGGATAGTAGCCGTGCGCCGGAAAACAGTCACGAGCGAAAACGGGATTCCGGCGAGCGGCACCACGGCGGTGACCGCCGGGACCTGCACATTGCGGGCGAGGGGTTGGGGGGCAAGGCTCCCACGGTGACTACAATCTGCTAAACTGTGACTACATTGAACGTTACCGCAGGAAGTCCCCGATGGCCCAACCGCTTGTCAGCATCCGCGAACTGAAAAGCCGCCTCAGCCACTATCTGCGCCTCACCCGCAAGGGGGAGTCCGTGGTGATCACCGACCACGGCGTGCCGATCGGCCGTATCGTGCCGATGGGTCAGGATCTCGGCGGGCGCCTCGCCGCGATGCGCGAGGCCGGGCTGGTGCAATGGAGCGGGCACAAGCTGCGCCGGCGCAAGCCGGTCGCGAAGCTGCTCGGAAGAAAAACAGTCGCGCAACTGCTGGTGGAAGATCGCGAGTGATCGTCTACCTCGACGCCAGCGCCTTGGTGAAGCGCTACGTCGCCGAGGCAGGGTCGCCGGAAGTCGAGGGGCTGATCGGCGAAGCGCAGGCGATCGGTACCGCGGTGATCAGCCGCGCCGAGGTCGCCGCGGCACTCGCCAAGGCGGTGCGCATCGGACTTGTCACGCGCGAGGCGGGCGCGAAGGCGCTGCAGGCATTCAACGCCGACTGGGAACATCTTGTCCGGCTGCAGCTCGGCGAGCCGCTCGTGGCACGCGCGGCGGCGCTGGCGTGGGAACAGGGCCTGCGCGGTTACGATTCGGTGCACCTCGCCTCTGCGCTCGCGTGGAGTGAAGCGCTGGGCGAAACGCTCGCGGTAGCGACGTATGACCGCGAGCTGTGGCGCGGCGCGCGGGCGAGCGGTCTATCGATCTGGCCGACGGCAATGCCATGAACATCTCGCGTCGAGTGGCGCATTTGCTTCCGCTGGTTGGATGGACACGCATACCCACCCCGGCGAAATCCTCTACGGGGAATTCATGAAGCCGATGGAGGTGAGCACCAACGCGCTCGCGCGCGAGATCGCCGTACCGCCCAACCGCGTCAGCGACATCGTCAACGGCAAGCGCTCCATCACCGCCGACACTGCGCTGCGCCTCGGCAAATGTTTCGGAGTGCCGCCGGAGCTGTGGCTCATCAATCGCCTCCTTGGCGATCGATCCAATTGAAAGAACCCGGCCAGAAACCTACACGCGCCATCGTGGCGGCGGTGCAGTTGTCCAGCGTGGGCGAGGTGGAGTTCGAGGCGTCGCTGACGGAGTTGCGCCAGCTCGCGAAGACGCTGGGGTTCGAGGTGGTCGGCAGGTTCACGCAGA
>JBFGLA010000095.1:0-9277 GCA_041576355.1 Burkholderiales bacterium | reverse complement strand
CGCCGACAGGCCCGCCATCGCCTCGTCGGAAATGAGCAGCTTCGGGCGCGCGGCGATCGCGCGCGCGAGCTCGAGCTTGCGCATCTCGACCTGGGTGAGGCTGCCCGAGCGCTCGTCGGCCTTCTCGGCGAGCCCGATCTGCCTGAGGATCGTCATCGCCTCGTCGCCGGCCTCGTCCGACGAGCGGCGCTTGCCGCCGTGGGTGTGCGCCGCGTACAGCAGCGGAATGCGCAGGTTGTCGAGCACGCTCATGCTCGCGAAGGGCTTCGGGATCTGGAAGCTGCGCGCCATGCCGAGGCGGATGCGGCGGTGCGCGGGCATGCGCGTGAGGTCGTGGCCGTCGAAACGGACCACGCCTTCCTCGTTGCGCAAGACCCCCGTGATGCAGTTGACGAGCGTGCTCTTGCCCGAGCCGTTCGGTCCGATGAGGCCGACTCGCTCGCCGGGCATGACCTCGAAGTCCACCGTCTCGAGCGCGGTGAACCCGCCGAAGCGCTTGCTCACGCCCTGCGCGACGAGGAGCGGCGCGCTCACGGAGTGCGCCTCCGGGGAGCGCGCCAGCGCTCGACCCAGCCCATGATGCCGTTGGGGGCGAGGGTCACGAAGAGCACGAGGAGCACCCCGACGATGAGCAGGTTCCACGACGAAGAGATCGTGACCTGGACGATCTGCTGCAAGCTGCCGAGGAGCACGGCGCCGATCACCGGCCCCGCCCAGGTGCTCATTCCGCCGATCAGCGGCATCGCGATGCTGTTGACGGAGTACGACAGGTTGAACGTGCCGGTCGGCTCGACGTACTGGATGAAATAGGGAAAGGTCGAGCCGGCCATCCCCATCAGAGCGCCGCTCACGGTCGTCGAGACGAGCTTGAGCCGCAGCGTGGGCACGCCCGAGCATTCGGCGGCCAGCTCGTCGTCGCGGATCGCGGCGAGGCCGCGCCCGAGCGTCGAGGTCTCGATGAAGCGCGCCACCGTGATCGCGAGCGCGGCGAGCATCGCCATCACCGCGAAGAGGTACTGGATGTGGCTGCGAAAACCGAGCGGCGTTTCGCGCGGCGCGATGATGTAGGCGCCGCGCGAGCCGCCGACGAAATCCCAGTTGACGACGAAGGTGAGCAGCACCTCGGACATCGCGAGCGTCGCGATCGCGAAGAACACGCCGCGCAGCCGCAGCGTGAGGTAGCCCGCGCCGTAGCCGACGATCCCCGCGACCACCGTTCCCGCCACGATCGACACCGGGACGGGCGCCTTGACGAGCGTGTAGAGAAAGACGCTCGAGTACGCGCCGAGCGAGAAGAACGCGGCCGAGCCGAAGTTCACGTAGCCGGTGTACCCGCCGAGGATGTTCCACGCGGTCGCGAGCACGACGAACTGCAGCACCGTATACGAGGCGGAGAAGAAGTAGTCGTTCTCGACCGTCAGCACGCTGACCGCGATTGCCGCGACGGCGACGGCGAACGCGATCAGGGCGAACCAGCGTCCCTTCACCGCGTCACCTGCCGAGGAGCCCCGTGGGGCGAAAAGCGAGCGCGGCGAGCAGCAGGCCGAACGAGACCGCCGGCGCCCACGAAGGACCGAAGAAAGTCGCGGTGAACGACTCGGCGATGCCGAGGATCGCGGCGCCCACCATGGTGCCGGGTATGCTGCCCAGTCCGCCCAGCACCGTGATCGCGAACACGAGCCCGATGTACTCGCGCCCGAGCGCCGGCTGCACGGGCTGGATGACGACCAGGAACGCGCCGGCCATTCCCGCGGTGGCGATCGAGAGCGCGAACGCAAGCTCTTTCACGCGGCGCGGATTGACGCCCATCAGCTGCAGGGCGAGCCGGTCCTGCGCGACCGCCAGCACCGTGCGGCCGAAGAACGTGCGTGAAAGGAAGAAATAAAGCCCGAGCGTCATCGCGAGCGAGACCGTGAAGGGGACCAGCAGCCGCAGCGGCAGATCGACGAATCCGATGTGCCAGGTCGTGTCCGTGTACTGCGTCGGCACCATGCGGTAATCGACCCCGAAGGCGAGTATCAGCCCCACCTCGGTGATGAACAGGATGCCGAAGAAGAAGGCCAGGCCGCGCAGCGATTCCTGGCCGCGGCGCTCGAACGCGTAGTAGTAGACGTGATAGAGCGCCAGGCCGAGCAGGAAGAACGCCGGCGAGAGCACGAACGCGGACACGATCGGATCCACGCCCAGGTGCAGGTTCATGAAATACGCGACGTACGAGCCGAGCACGATGAACGCGGGGTGCGCGATGTTCACCACGTCCAGCATGCCGAAAGCGATTGCCACGCCGACGCTGACCGCGGCGTAGAACCCGGCGAGCAAGAGCCCGGCGACGAGCGCGTTTACGAAAAGATCGGCGGTGACTTCCATCGTGTCGAAAACGGATGCTTAATCACGCAAAGGGGCCGGCGGATAGCGCCGGCCCCTCTGGCCCAGCGGATCGCTCGACCCGGATTACTTGCGATTCTCGTGGTACGGGTAGCGGTGCTCGCCTGATTTCAGGCTTGCCGGCCAGACGACGACCGCCTTGCCCGACTGCTTCCACTCGTCGAGATCGTTCGACTTGATGCCGCGGTACTGCACGTAGAGCGGCCGGCCAACCGCCCATTCGCCGTTCTTGCCGAACCTGACGCTGCCGACTACGGTCGTGAACTCGTGGCTGTGGATGTACTGCGCGATCTTGGCCTGGTCGAGGCTGCCGACCTTCTGCACCGCTTCGCCGACGACCTGCATCATCGCGTACGCGTACGGCGGGAGGTAGAACCCGAGCGGATCGAGCTGCTCCTTGGCGGCTCTCGGCTGGTATTTCTTCAGGAACTCGTTGATGAAGGGAAACTTGATGGTCGGCTCCGGCACGTACAGCTCCCACGAGGTCATGCCGTTGAGCAGCGGCCCGAGCTGGGTCTTGAGTGTGGCGTACCCGAGCCCGATCATGCCGCCGCCGAACATCTGCGTTTTCAGCCCGACTTCGTTGGCGGCACGGACCAATCCGGCGCTGTCGGGCGGGTACGAGGCGACGTAGACGAAGTCCGGGTTGGTCGCCTGGATGGCGCGCACGATCGGCGAGTAATCGGTCGTCTTGGGCGGGTAGGTCTTGTCGTAGACGATCTTGAAGCCGAATTTCTTCGCGTTCGCGCGGGCGCCTTCGAGCGCCGCGTGCGGATACTCCGCGTCCGCGCCAACGAGCGCGACGGTCTTGGGCTTCGGCTTGATCGCGGCGGCGATTTCGAAGAAACCCTTGGTGAAGTCGACCGCCGGATCGGGGCCGTTCGGCATGATCTGGAAGTAGCGGTCGTACTTGAACTTCGCGTTCGGGTTCATCCCGAACAGGGTCATGAACGCCATGTTGCGCTGCATTGCGATCGGCATCGCGGGCGCGATCAGGTTCGTCCCGTAACCGGAGACGATGAGGTCGACCTTGTCGATGTCGAGCAGCTTGGTGTAGATGCCCGGGACCGTCGAAGGGTTGGTCTGGTCGTCGTAATAGACCAGCTCGACCTTGCGCCCGAGCAGCCCGCCCTTGGCGTTGACGTCCTCGGCCCAGATCTGCATCGCAAGCAGCGCGGCCTTGCCGTTACCGGCGAGGCCCCCCGTCAGGCTCATGCCGAAGCCGATCTTGATCGGGTCGGCGGCGTGCCCGGCCGTGACGATGCTGCCCGCGAGCAGCAAGCCCGCGGCGATGCGCGCCGCGAGTCCGCGGGCGCGAGCGCTAAGCGTATGTGTCCAGTTCATGGCTCCTCCATCCGGAATGGATTCGTTATAGTAATTCTTGTTTCATCGTGCCACGCCTGTTCGCGCAGTGTCAACTGCGCGCGCGGTTTCGCGCTCGGGAACAGATAATCAGGGCTGCGCGCCGAATCCGATCGGCGGCGGGGCCAGCTCCACGATGCGTCCGATCAATCGCTCGTAGTCGCGCTCGGAGGCGAGCGCGGCCAGGGGATCGCGGTTGGCGGCCCACTCGGCGTTGATCTCGGCCCAATCCTGCGCCGTCAGAACGCGGCGCGCGATCGGCATGACCTCGTTCTCCTCCGTGCGCATGTGCTCTCGATAGCCGGCGACGAAGCGCTCGACCGCCTGCGCGAAGCGCTCGAACTCGGGCTCGCCGCCCTCTTCGTAGCGCAGCAGCGCCTGTTCCAGGTCGCGGATCGATTCCTCGCCCGCTTCGTGCTCGCGGGCGAGCCGCTCGAGGATCGCGTTCGCCTCGGAGGTCTTGCGCCGGATCGCGGCGAAGAGAAAACGCTCCTCCTTGGGATGGTGCATCCGCTCGGGAAACACGTCGAGATAATAGAGAATCGCGCGCAAGATCCTGGGATCGATCTGCCGGCCATGCGAGCGCTCCTCGCGCACGAGGAAGAGCATCGCGTGCAGAACCGCGGCGATCGAGCGGTGCTCGTCCCAGAGGGCGTCGAGAAATCGGTTCATGGCCCGCGAGAGCATGCGCCGCTTGCGTAGGCCGCGCTTGACCCGGGTCAAGGTGGCGCCTCGACGCGTGCGCAAAGCCGTGCCGGCGCGCGGATCGATCGATTCGGGTTCCCATTGCGGCCGCGGCGCGGAAGCCCGACAATCGGCCTCCCGCCCGGACGGAGAAGACGGATTCATGAAACCCGCCGCCACCCTGCAGCCCGGCGCCCGCGCCGACAAGACGCTCGCCTGGAACATGAATCTGCTCGCCCACCACGAGCTTGCCGGGTTCGGCGGCATCGGCGAGGGCATGGGCATGCAGGCGACGCGCGACGGCCGGCGCATCCTGTGGCTCGCGCACGAATCGGCGCCGAAGAACTTCACCGGCGTCGACGTCACCGATCCGCGCCAGCCCAAGGTCGTGGTCCAGACCGACTTGCCACACGCCAAGATGCGCTCGAACTCGCTCGACGTGGTCGGCGACGTGATGGCGGTGGCCTACCAGACGCGCGACTTCGGGCTCCAGCCCGCCGGGTTCGATCTCTTCGATGTGAGCGAGCCGGAGCGGCCGAAGCGCATCGCGCACTTCGACTGCTCGGGGCCGCACTCGCGCGGCGTGCACGCGCTGTGGTTCGTCGACGGCAAGACGATCCATATGGCGAGCGGGGCGGCCGACTTCAAGCCGCGCAACCCCAAGGACGATCAGTTCTACCGCATCGTCGACGTGCGCAACCCCGCCAAGCCCGCCGAGGTCGGGCGCTGGTGGCTGCCGGGCACGCGCGACGGCGACGACGCGCCGCCGCCGCCGCGGCTGCCGGCGCAGTTCGACACCGGGTTTCGCGCCCACAACACCAACGTCTTCCCCGAGCGCGCCGACCGCGCCTACATCGGCTACATCGACGGCGGCGCGTGCATCCTCGATATCTCCGAGCCTTCGCGGCCGAAGCTCGTCTCGCGCTGGAACTACTCGCCGCCGTTCAACGGCTTCACCCACACGGTGCTGCCGCTCGCGAGCCGCGATCTCCTCATCGTGAGCGACGAGTGCGTGCGCGACAACGGCGCCGACTGGCCCAAGCTCGTGCGCGTGGTCGACGCACGCGTCGAGACCAACCTGGTCCCGATCGCGACCTTTCCGCCGCCGCCGTACGACGCGTTCGCCAAGCGCGGCGGGCGCTTCGGCGCGCACAACCTGCACGAGAACCTGCCGGTGCCGACCTCGTGGCGGAGCGACACCGTGATCGTCGGCTCGTTCTTCAACGCCGGCGTGCGCGCGTACGACGTGTCTGACCCCTACCAGCCGAAGGAGATCGCGTACTTCGTCCCGGGCGCGCCGCCGCTCTCGCCCGCGGGCGCGATCCAGCTGAACGACGTCTACGTCGACGACCGGCGGCTCGTCTACACGGTCGATCGCTTCGCCGGCGGCCTGTACATCCTGGAGCTCGCGATCTGACGCTCGCCGGCGCGAGTCGCGACGCGCTCGCCGGCCGCCTGCCGGTGACGCTGGTCACCGGCTTTCTCGGCAGCGGCAAGACGACGCTCATCCGCCGCCTGCTCGCCGATCCGGGCATGGCACGCTCGGCGGTGATCGTCAACGAGTTCGGCGAGGTCGGCATCGACCACGAGCTGGTTGCCTCCTCGTCCGAGAACGTGACGCTGCTCGCGAACGGGTGCCTGTGCTGCGTCGTGCGCACCGACCTGCAGGAGACGCTGCGCGAGCTGTTCGCGCAGCGGCGCGCCGGCGAGGTGATCGATTTCGAGCGCGTCCTCATCGAGACGAGCGGGCTCGCCGATCCGGCGCCGGTGATGCAGACCTTCGCGAGCGACACGCTGCTCGCGGCGCAGTTCCGGCTCGACGGCGTCGTGACGCTCGTCGACGCGGTGAACGGCGGCGGATCGCTGGAGGCGGAGCGCGAGGCGGCGAAACAGGTTGCGCTCGCCGACCGCGTGCTCCTCACCAAGACCGATCTCGCCGACGCCGCTCAGGCGCGGCGCGTGCGCGAGCGCATCGCGGCGCTCAATCCCGAGGCGCAGGTGCTGGAGGTCGTGAACGGCGCGATCGATCCCCGGCAGCTGCGCGACATCGGGCTTTCCAGCGCGCACAATCCGGCGGAGCGCGTGCGCGGCTGGCTTGGCCGGCTCGCCTACGAGCCGGACGCTACGGACGAGCCCGCATACCTCGGGGCGCGGCTCGCGGACGGAGCGCGCCACGATACTTCGGTCCGCACTTTCGTCCTCACCTTCGAGCAGGCTTTTTCCTGGCAGGGCTTTTCCTCGGCGATGGAGCTGCTTGCCAGCCTGCGCGGTCCCGACCTGCTGCGCGTCAAGGGCCTGGTGAATATCGAGGGCGAAAGCGGCCCGGTCATCGTCCAGGGAGTGCAGCACATCTTCCATCCGCCGGCGACGCTCGAGCGCTGGCCGAGCGCCGACCGGCGCACGCGCCTTGTCTTTATCACGCGGAACATCGGTCGCGAGTCTATCGCGGCGCTCTTCGGCGCGGTGGGCGGTCTGGCCGCAGACCGGCCCGCAGACTGAAGGCACCCCGATGAAACGGCCCAACTTTCTCGTCCTCCTCATCGACGATCTGCGCTTCGACGAGTTCGGTGCCGGCGGCCACCCGTACATGAAGACGCCGAACGTCGACCGCATCGCGCGCGAAGGCGCGCTCTTCGAGCGCGCTTTCCACACCACGCCGATCTGCTCGCCTAACCGGGCCTCGATCGTCACCGGGCAGTACGCGAGCCGGCACGGCGTGATCGACAACGTGGCGCGCGACGCGATGAGCCATCGCCTGCCGAACTATCACTTGGTTCTGCAGGAGCGGGGCTACGAGACCGCGCACATCGGCAAGTGGCACATGGGCAACGACGGCACGCCGCGCCCCGGCTACGATCACTGGATCAGCTTCGACGGGCACGGACGGCTGTACGATCCGACGCTGAACGAGAACGGCCGCACCGTCGAGTGCCGGGGCTATGTCACCGACCTGCTCAACGAGCGCGCCGTGCGCTTCGTCGAGGCGCGCCGCGACCGGCCGTGGTCGTTGCTGCTCGCGCACAAGGCGGTTCATCCCGACGCTTTCCAGGCGGCCGACGGAACGCTCGATCTCGCCCAGCAGGGCGGCTACCGTCCCGCCGAGCGGCATCGCGAGCTGTACGTAGGCTGCGAGTTTCCGAAGAAGCCGAACATGCTCGCGCCCGAGGAGGTGGCGAAGGACAAGCCGGCCTGGGTGGAGGCCTTCGCGCTCAAGCGCTCGGAGCGCTCGCAGGCGGCGCTCGAAGCCGTGCGCGCCGGCTCGCAGGAGGAGATCCGGCTGCGCGCGGCGATGATGGCCTCGGTCGACGAGGGGGTAGGAATGCTCTTCGACGCGCTCTCGAAGACCGGCCAGCTCGAGGACACGCTGATCCTCTTCCTCGGCGACAACGGATACTTTTTCGGCGAGCACGCGCTCGGTCCGGAGCGGCGCTTCGCCTACGAGGAAGGCATCCGCTCGCCTTTCGTGCTGCGCTACCCGCGCCGGGTGAAGCCCGGCACGCGCGTCAAGGAGCTGGTGATCTGCCAGGACATCGCGCCGACGCTGATCGAGCTTGCCGGCGGCAGGCCGGGGCCGCACATCCAGGGCCGCTCGCTGCGGCCGCTATTCGGCACGCGCGCCAAGGGCAAGCGCGTGAATTGGCGCAAATCGTTCCTGATCGAGTACTGGGCGGAGAACGCGCTGCCCTGGCTCGTCGGTATGAGCTACAAGGCGGTGCGCACCGAGCGCTACAAGTACATCCACTGGGTGAACCGGGGCAGCGCCGGCGAGCTGGACGAGCTTTACGATCTGGAAGGTGACCCCTACGAGATCAGGAACCTCAACGCGAACCGGGCGCACGCCGCCGTGCGCGAGCGGCTGCGCAAGGAGCTGGCGCGCCTCGCCGTCGAGGCGCTCGGGATTTAAGCGGCTAGAACGTCAGCTTCGCCTGCACGCCCGCCGTGTAATTGCGTCCGGGCGCGGGCTCGTAGTAGCGGCCGCTGAACTCGTTGACGATTACCGACCCCGCGTAGCGCTTGTCGGCGAGGTTGTCGACGCGCACGTACTCCGAGATGCGCCAGTCCTTGCCGCGCTGGGTGAAGCCGAGCGCGAGGTTCGTCACCACGTAGGCGTCGGCGAATTCGGTGTTGAGGTCATCCACCGCAACGCGCGACTTGCGCTGGGCCTCGAGCGCGGCGGTGAAGCCGCTCCCGACATGCCGCCAGCGCAGCTCGCCGTAGAAGGTGCTGTGCGGAACCGCCGGCAGGACGTTCCCCGCGGGTACCGTCGTCGCGCCGCTTGTGAACTCGTCGCGGAAAGTCGCGTCGATGAGCGTCCAGGCGACGGCGGCATCGAATCCCAGCGGCAACCTCGTATCGCCAGCGAGCTCCACCCCGCGCCGCAACGTGCGGCCGGCGTTTTTGAAAGTCGTTCGCCCGCCGCTCGCGGTGTCGACCACGATCTCGTCCTGCGTCTCGACCTCGAACAGCGCGGCATTGATACGCGAGCGGGCGAGCACGGCCTTGACCCCCAGCTCAACGTGCCGGCTGCGCGAGGCGGCGAGGTCGAAGTTGAGCCCGGTACCGCCGCCGGGCCGGTACGCGAGCTCGGCGAAGGTCGGCGTCTCGAAGCCGCGTCCGGCATTCGCGTAGACGCTCATCGTCGGCGCGGGCTTATAGACGATGCCGACGGCGGGAGTCGTCCGGCTGAAGTCTCTCGTGCCGCTGTCATCGGGGTTGCCGGGCGCGATGTAATAGTCGGTCGAGCGGAACTCGACCCGGTTCGAGCGTGCGCCGGCGAGCGCGATCCATCTCTCGGCGAAGCGCCATTCCGCCTGGGCGTAGGCCGCGGTCGCGACGACTTCGTCGT
>JBFGLA010000094.1:0-9281 GCA_041576355.1 Burkholderiales bacterium | reverse complement strand
GAGATCGAATTCGTCACGCGGCGCTCGTTCGCGCTGTTCGGCTCGGTCGGCTATGTCTATCAGAGCGTAAAGTCGAGCCGGGACATGCAGTCGGTCGATCTCTCCTGGGACGAATGGCGTGGCCGGCTCGGGGCGGCGTTCACGCTCGGTGCCGTGCGCGTGTTCGGCGGCGCCGCGCGTGGATCCATCGACGGCATCGAGCGCACGACCGGCACGATCAACCAGACGGTCCGGTTCAGTGCGAGGGGAAGCACCCGGGCTTTCGGCGGGCTCGACCTGCGCGTCGATCCGGATGGATACATCGGGATCGAGCGCCGTGGCGGAATCGACGAGGGCTTCCTCATCTACTTCAGGCGCCGCTTTTGAGCGCCGCTCGACCGGCGAGTAGCTCGGGCAAGATGCGCAGCCCGAAGCGCGCGTGGATCGCGGCCCTGTTTTCGGGCGTGCTCGTGCTGCTCGTCTTCTTGTCGGCTGCGGCGCAGGAGAGCTCGGGAGGCGATGAGGCAGCAGCGCCTGTGCAGGCGCTTCCCGGGCCGGTCGCAGACCACACGGTCGAGGACCCTTGCGCATCGATCCCGGATCCGGAGGCTCGGGACAGCCGCATCTTCGAAGGTCTGGACTGGACGCGGCAGCGCCTATTCAGCTCGGTGTGTGTCTCGGCGCGCTGGTTCGACCGCTTCTTCGGTAATGAGCGCTTCGACGACGCTGCGGCCCGCGGAGCGCAAGGCTACGCGTACTACCTCACCGAGGTTCGCGAAGGCACACCCACGACGCACAATCCCGGGCTGCGCGTACGGATCGCGCTGCCCAACCTGAACAGGCGCCTGCATTTCTTCGTCGATCGCGACGAAGAACGGCAAACGATCGCCGGGCAAAGCGAGCGGGTGGATTCGGGGCCGACCTCGCCGGTGGCGCCGCGCGAGGACTCGGCGCAGTTCGGATTCGGCTATCTGGTGCAGAAAGCGAGGGACCTGTTCCGGTTCCGCGTCGGCGTGCGGCTGAAGTCGGGCGAGCTGGAGCCCTTCGTCCAGGCCCACTACCAGCACGTGTTCGCGCAGACCGATACGACGCGGTGGCGAGTCGGCGAAACGCTCTTCTGGAGGCGCTCCGAGGGCGCCGGCGCGACCACGTCGCTCGATTTCGAGGCGGCGCTGAAAAAGGACATCCTGTTCCGGTGGTTCAACGATGCGACCGTGTCGGAGTCCACCCAGCTCGTGCAATGGCTGAGCGGAACGTCGTTGTATTTCGATCTGGGGAACCGGCGTGCGGTGCAACTGCAGGTCACGGTGAACGGCGACACCGGGGCGCCGGTCGATGTCGCCAACTACGGCGCGCGCCTCGCCTATCGCCGCACGCTCGGGCCGCGCTGGCTGTTCGGCGAGGTGTACGTGGGACACGACTTCCCGAAGAGCCTCCCCGGCGTCGAGCGGCTGTCGCAGAACTTCGCCGGGCTCAGGGTCGAGATGCGCTTCGGGCGCGAGGACGAGCCGCCGCGGCCGCGTCCCGAACCCGGCGCGAACTCCGGCGTTGCGCCGGCAACGGCTCAGGAGGTGCAGCGGTAGACGGCGAGGCTGCCGAGCAGGTTGGGCAGCATGGTCACGGGCTGCCCCTCGTGCAGCACGAGCCGTTCGCGGATCCGCACGCCGAGCTTGCGGCAGAAATCCTCGAAGTCCTCGAGCGTGCACAGGTGCACGTTCGGCGTGTCGTACCACTCGTAGGGCAGCTCCTCCGACACGGGCATCCTGCCGAGCATCACCTGCGCGCGCGCCTGCCAGTGGCCGAAGTTGGGAAACGAGACGATCGCCTCGCGCCCGACGCGCAGCATCTCGCGCATCAGGGCCTCCGTGTTGTGGATCGCCTGCAGCGTCTCGGAGAGGATCACGAAATCGAACGAGCGGTCGCCGAAGATCGCGAGCCCGCTCTCGAGGTTCATCTGCAGCACGTTGACGTCTTTCTTCACGCACGCGAGCACGCTCGCGTCGTCGATTTCGACGCCGTAGCCGTGCGCCTCGCGCTCCTTCCACAGGTAGTGCAGGAGCGCGCCGTCGCCGCAGCCGAGGTCGAGGACGCGCGCCCCGGGCGCGACCCATTGCGCGATCGCGGCGAGGTCCGGGCGCGCGGCGGTGAGCGCCTGATCGCTGACGTTCACAGATCGATGCTCTCGAAGTAGGCGCGCAGCGCGTCGAAGTAGCGCGGATCGTCCATGAGGAACGCGTCGTGCCCGTGCGGGGCGTCGATCTCGAGATACGACACGACGCGCCGGTTATCGAGCAGCGCCTTGACGATCTCGCGCGAGCGCGCCGGCGTGAAACGCCAGTCGGAGCTGAAGGAGATCACGAGAAAATTGGCCTCGGCGCGCGCGAGTGCCGCCGACAGATCGCCGCCGAAGTCCGCCGCCGGGTCGTAGTAGTCGAGCGCCTTGGTGATGCGCAGGTAGGTATTGGCGTCGAAATACTTGGCGAACTTGTCGGCCTGGTAGCGCAGGTAGGACTCGATCTCGAAGTCGATGTCGAAATTGAATCCGAGCGCCGATTTGTTGCGCAGCAGCCGGCCGAACTTCTCCATCATCGCCTCGTTGGAAAGATAGGTGATGTGGCCGATCATGCGCGCGATGCGTAGCCCCCGGCGCGGCACCACGCCCTTCTCGTAGTAGTGGCCGTCGTGGAAGTCGGGGTCGGTCATGATCGCCTGGCGCGCGACCTCGTTGAAGGCGATGTTCTGCGTGTTCAGCTTGGGCGTGGCGGCGATGACGAGCGAATGGCGCACGCGGGTCGGAAACGAGAGCGCCCACTGCAGCGCCTGCATCGCGCCTAGGCTCCCGCCCATGATCGCGGCGAAGCGCTCGATGCCGAGCCGGTCGGCGAGATGCGCCTGCGCTGCGACCCAGTCCTCGACCGTGACCACCGGAAAATCGGCGCCCCAGGGCTTGCCGGTCGCCGGGTTGATCGACGCGGGTCCGGTCGAACCGAAGCACGAGCCGATGTAGTTCGAGCCGATGACGAAGAAGCGGTTCGTGTCGAGCGGCTTGCCCGGACCGACCAGGTTGTCCCACCAGCCGACGTTATCCGGATCGTCGGCGTAGACGCCGGCGACATGGTGCGAGGCGTTGAGCGCGTGGCACACTAGCACTGCGTTCGAGCGCGCCGCGTTCAGCTCGCCGTAGGTCTCGTAGACGATCTCGAACGAGGGCAGCTCGGCGCCGCACTTGAGCTTGAGCGGGTGGTCAAACTTGGCGACTTGAGGCTTGACGATGCCGACCGAGTCGGGCGGCAGCTGCGTGGGTGCGTTCAACGTTGTCCCGAAAAATAGAAAACCCGTTCAGCTTGCGCGAGAACGGGTCTTTCGGGCCGCGTCTCTTTAGCTGTATTTGTCGAGCGCCCGCAAGCTGAACATCAAATCGGCGCTGCACGCTGGTGCGGCGTGAACGTTACTTCGGAGGTACCGGTGTGTCAAGCGGCTCGTGCCGCGCCACTCGCGATCATGCGTTCGATCGCGCCATCGTCGAGCCCCGCCTCGCGCAGCACCTCGCGCGTGTGCTCCCCAAGCCGCGGCGCGTGCCGCCGGTATTCGGGCACCGACTCGGACCACTCCGACGGCACCGCCATCGACTTGATCCGGCCTTCGCTCGGGTGCTCGATCGAGCGGAAGTAGCCCGTCGCGGCGAGATGCGGATCGTTGACGATGTCGGCGAGGCTGTTCATGCGTTGCACCGGGATGTCGGCGGCTTCAAGTAACCCGATCCATTCGTCGGTCGTGTGCCGGGTCATCTCGTCTGCGACCATCGCGTAGGCGATGTCGTAGTGGCGGCTTCTCGCTTCCTGCGTTGCGAAGCGTGGATCGGTCTTCATGAGGTCGCGCTTGCCGATCAGCTCGAGGAACGCCGCCCACTGCTTGTCGTTGTAGATGAGCGCGCAGACATAGCCGTCCTGGGTGCGATACGGGCGGCGATCCTTGGCGAGCATGCGCGCGTAGCCGGGCTCGCCCAGCTGCGGCTCGAAGGTATAGCCGCCCAGATGCTCGCCGAGGACCATCTGCAGCAGGTGCTCGAACATGGGAATGTCGACTCGTTGGCCCTTGCCCGTCTTCTCGCGATAGTACAGGGCTGCGCTCACCGCGCTCGCGACTTGCTGGCCTACGGAGCGGTCAGCCATGATCACCGGCGCGTAGCGCGGCGTCTCGGCGCCTTGTTCCTTCAGCAGCCACGGAATTCCCGCCGCGCCCTGGATGAGGTCGTCGTAGGCGGCCTTGGCGGCGTACGGGCCGCGCTGGCTGTACCCGAAGCAGCCGACGTAGAGGATCCTCGGGTTCGCGGCATGCAGGTCCTCATAGGCGAGCTTGAGCCGCGCCATCGCCTGCGGCCGGATGTTGTAGACGAGCGCATCGGCCTTGCGCGCAAGCATCAGCAGCGCATCGCGGGCCTGCGGGCGCTTGAGGTCGAGCACCGCCGAGCGTTTGTTGCGGTTGGCATTCAGAAAGATGTGCCCCATGCCCTTGTTGCGAAAGGGCCAGGCATAGCGCATGACGTCGCCCTCGGGCGGCTCGATCTTGATCACGTCGGCGCCCAGGTCCGCGAGGATCTGGGTCGCGTAGGGACCCATCACCACCGTCGTCAGGTCCAGGACGCGCACGCCCTCGAGGGGTCCGGGCACGGCGCTCTTATGCGTTGAGCTTGGCGAGCAGCTCGCGCGTTCGCGCCGGATCGTTGCTGCGCAACACGCGGTGCGCAATCGCCTGCACGTCGGCTAGGTCGGTGCGCAGGATCCGCTCCTTGATCGCAAGCAGCTGAGCCGGATGCATGGAGAAGCTGCGCAGCCCGAAACCGAGCAGCAACCTCGTCAACGGAAGCTCGCCCGCCATCTCGCCGCAAACCGCGACCGGCACGCCGCCGCGCGCGGCGGTCTGGATCGTGTGTGCGATCAGGTGCAGCACCGCCGGGTGCAGCGGATCGTACAGGTGCGCGACCGTGTCGTCGGCGCGATCGACCGCCAGCGTGTACTGGATCAGGTCGTTCGTGCCCAGGGACAGGAAATTGAGCCGCCGCATGAACATCGGCAGCGCGAGCGCCGCGGCCGGGATCTCGATCATGCCGCCGATCTCGATCGAGCGATCGTACGGAATGTTTTTCTCGTCGAGCTGCCGCTTCGCCTGCCGCAGCAACGCGAGCGTCTGCTCGACCTCGTGCGCGTGCGCCACCATCGGCAGCAGAATCCGGGTCCGTCCGTAATGCGACGCGCGCAGGATTGCGCGCAACTGGGTGAGAAAGATGTGCGGCTCCGAGAGGCAGAACCGGATCGCGCGCAGGCCCATCGCGGGGTTCGGCATTTGCCGGCCATTGCCGGCGAGCGTCTTGTCGGCGCCGACGTCGAGCGTCCGGATGACCACGGGCAGACCCTGCATCGCCTGCGTCACCTCGCGGTAGGCTTCGAACTGCTCGTCTTCGGCGGGCAGGTCGGGGCGGTTCAGGAACAGGAATTCGGTCCGAAACAGCCCGATGCCTTGCGCCCCCGCCTCGAGCGCCTGCGGCATGTCCTGCGGCAGCTCGATGTTGGCGAGCAGCTCGATCCGGGTGCCCTCGAGGGTTGCCGCGGGAGTGCTCCTCAGGCGCTTGAGCTTTTGCCGCTCCAGCTCGAGCTGCGACTGGCGCAGCTGGTACTCGCTCAGCACGATGGGGTCCGGATCGACGATCAGCACGCCGTGCTCGCCGTCGACGATGAGGAGCTCTCCCTCTCGAATTACCTGGCGCGCGTGGTGCAGCCCGACCACCGCCGGAATGTTCAGGCTGCGGGCGAGGATCGCGGTATGCGAGGTCACCCCGCCCACGTCGGTGACGAAGCCGCCGAAGTGGTGCCGCTTGAAAAGGATCATGTCGGCCGGCGACAGATCGTGCGCCACGACGATGAGCTTCTGCTCCTCGGAAAGCGCGGGCTCGACCAGCGTCTGCCCTCCGATCAGCGCCTTCAGCACGCGCTCGACGACCTGCTGGACGTCAGCCTTTCTCTCGCGCAGGTACGCGTCGTCGATCTCCGCGAACTGCTCGACTAGCCTCTCCAGCTGCTGCACGAGCGCCCACTCGGCATTGCAGCGCCGCTCCGCGATCAGCGTGCGCGGCACCTGGGAAAGCGATGAGTCCTCGAGGATCATCCGGTGCAGCTTGACGAACGCCGCGAACTCGGCCGGCGCGTCGGCGGGGATCTGTCCCTCGAGCGCCGCGAGCTCGTCGCGCACGCGCGCGATCGCGGCGTCGAATCGCGCGACTTCGGCCGCGATCGCGTCCGGCGCCACCTCGTAGTGCGCCACCTCCAGGCGCGCGGTCGAGACCAGATGGGCGTTGCCGATCGTGATGCCGGAGGAGACGCTCGCCCCGTGCAGGACGAAGTTCGTCGCGCTGGCGCGAGGCGCCGGGCCGGCGGCGTGCGGCCGCGCGCGCGCCCGGGCGTTCTCCGCACGGGCGTCGCTCCGGGCTTCTCTTGCCGCGCGCGTCATTCTCCCTCCCCGAACCGTTCGGCGATCAGGTCCTTGATGGCATCGAGCGCCGCAGGCGCGTCGTCACCCTCGGCCTCGATAGTGACCGCGGCCCCCTTTCCGGCGGCGAGCATCATTACCCCCATGATGCTCTTCGCGTTCACCCGCCGGCCGTTGCGCGAGAGCCAGATCTCGCTCTTGAATCCGCTCGCGAGCTGCGTGAGCTTGGCCGATGCTCGCGCGTGCAGGCCGAGCTTGTTGACGATCGTCGCCTCAGCGATCGGCATCGGAGCAGCGGTCGGCGTTCATGTGCACGACACCCTCGCAGCCGCCCGAAAGCGCCTTCTCGACCATCCTGGCGAGGGGCTCGTTGCGGTAGGTGAGCGCGCGCACGAGCATCGGCAGGCTCACGCCGGACACGCCTTCCACCCGGCCCTTCTCGAGCAGCCGCATGGCGATGTTCCCAGGTGTGGCGCCGTAGATGTCGGTGAGCACCAGCACGCCGTCGCCGTCGTCGAGCTGGCGCACGAACTCCCGCGCCTGCGGCAGGATGGCCTCCGGGTCATCGTGCACCGTGACGCCGACCTGGCGCACGCGCAACGGCCGTTTACCGAGAACGTGGCTCGCAGCATGTATCAGCGACTCGCCCAGTGCGCCATGGGAAATGATGACGATACCGATCACGGCGAATTCCTTTGACCTGCATCCGCCGCGCCGAGCTTCTTCTCGAGCGCCTCGACGAACATGCCGGATACATCGAACCCGGTCTGGTCCTGGATCTCGCGAAAGCAGGTCGGGCTTGTCACGTTGACTTCGGTGACCCAGTCGCCGATCACATCCAGGCCCACCACCAGCAGCCCGCGCGCGGCGAGCACCGGTCCCATCGCCTCCGATATCTCGCGGTCGCGGGCCGATAGCGGCTGCGCCACTCCCTTGCCGCCGACGGCGAGGTTGCCGCGTGTCTCGCCCGGTTTCGGAATGCGCGCGAGCACGAACGGCGCGGGTTTGCCCTCGATCAGGATGACGCGCTTGTCGCCGAGCCCGATCTCCGGGATGTAACGCTGTGCCATGACGCTGCGCGCGCCGAGCTCGGAGAGCGTTTCGACGATCACGTTGCGGTTCGGATCGTCCGCGCGCACGCGGAAAATGCTCGCGCCGCCCATGCCGTCCAGGCGCTTCAACACCGTGTCGCGGTGCCCGTCGATGAACGCATGTAGCTGCGCCGCGTCGCGCGTCACGAGCGCGGGCACCGTAAGATGCGAGAACTCGGCGATCGCGAATTTCTCGTTATGGTCGCGCAAGGCACGCGGGGAGTTGAACACGCGTGCGCCCTGGCGCTCGGCTTCGGAAAGGAGCCAGGTGCTCGCCACGTACTCCATATCGAACGGCGGGTCCTTTCTCATCAGGACCGCATCGAACTCCTTGAGTCTGCGCTCCCTGGGCCCTTCGGCGCGATACCAGTCATCGTCGTTGCCGCTGAGAACGATCCGAACGGCTTTCGCGAGCACGCCGCCCTCGCGCCAGGCGAGGCTCGCCTGCTCGCAGACGTGAACGGTATGGCCGCGCGCCTGGGCCGCGCGCATCATCGCGACCGACGTGTCCTTGTACGCCTTCAGCTCTTCGGGAGGATCAATGATGAAAAGCAGCTGCATGCGGGACGCGACGTCTGACTGGGGCTGGGATCCGGAGTCGGGCGGCGCTCGCCCCCGCGTCTCGCTACCGCGTGCGCTCGGCGAGGCGGCCCGCCCCCGGAATTACCTGCTCTGCGCGACCATGTACTCGACGGCCGCGCGAATCTCGGCTTCGGAAAGCGATGCACCGCCCCCCTTGGGGGGCATTGCGCCTTTGCCGTTCACGACCGTGCTCACCATAGCGGGCAGACCGGTCTTGATGCGTGGCCCCCAAGCCGCCTTGTCGCCGAGCTTGGGCGCGTTGGCGACGCCGGTCGCATGGCACGCCATACACACGCCTTCGTAGACTTTCTTGCCGTCCACGGCGGCAGGTTTGGCGCTCGCCGCCGCTGCGGGAGCGGCTGTTCGGGCCGCTGCCGGCGCCGCGCCGCCGAAATCGATGCGTCCCACAGGCTGGATTCGGGCCGCCACCGCCTCCGGGGTCATCGCCGATGGATCCGCGCTCGGTCGATTCACGACGAGCTGCACGAGCAGAACGATGCCGAAGATCGGCACTACGAATGCGAGCAGCACGACGACCGCGAGCTGCTGAGGCGTCTTGATGAAGGAAGAGTGCTCGTCTTGCTTGCTCATCAGGATTCCCGTCGGGAGCAACGTAAAAAATAATTCTAGCCTGAACCGAGCAGCGTACGAAATCTCGACTCCCGCGCCGTGGACGCGAAAGAGGAAAACGGCTATCCTGCAACCATTGCCGGGACTCGGGCTCGGCGCAAAGCGCGAGTCTCGGGTCGGGTTCCCAATCCTCTCTCAGCGCGCCCGTAGCTCAGTTGGATAGAGTACTGCCCTCCGAAGGCAGGGGTCGGACGTTCGAATCGTCTCGGGCGCGCCATATCTCCCTTAAGTTGGTCGAATGGCCAGGTCGGCGCGCTGTCGATCGTGAAAATCTTCTCAGTTCTCGATCTCAACTCTGGCCATAAGCCGTATTGAAGCAAGCGCACGGGCGCTTAGTATTCTCAGTACTGACTGCAGTACCTCGAGCGCTTGCGCGGATCCGCGCGAGCAAGACCGGTTGCGGCACGCAACTTAACTGAGAGGAGACGCTGCTCATGAAGACCTTGCTACGCATCCTGCTGGGAGGACTGATCGCCTCCCTCCCGCTCACCGCCGCCGCGCAAGAGAAAGGGCCGT
>JBFGLA010000093.1:0-9352 GCA_041576355.1 Burkholderiales bacterium | reverse complement strand
TGGCGAGCCACAGCACCGTCAGGTGCATCGCCCAGTCCCACCAGTATGTGGGCACCGGCACGTTGGCGACCACGATATTGAACGTGTGTACTCCCCAGACCAGCATCGACAGCGCGAACCAGCCGTAGAGCGTGTCGTCGCGGCGGCGCATCCACAGGAACGCCATGAACGCGGACATCACGAGCAGCCCGATGATGATGAATTGCGGCAGGCTGTACTTGACGAAGCGCCGCTGCGTAAACGCGGGCTCGAGCACCGATGCCGGACCGAGATAGATTTTGGACAGCAGGCCGTTGACGGGGGGATCGCCCTTGACGCGGACGTGGAAGAGGTTCTCCCCCGGCGCGAGCAGTCCGTTGGGGATGGAGAAATACAACGGCCGGTTCCAATTGCGGGCGACGGGCTCGGTGAAGCGCCCGCCGTGGCCGAGCAGCTCGCCGTTCAGGAAGACCGCGGCATTCATGGAGACGGAGGGCAGGTAGATACCCCAGAGCCGATCGGGGGGGACGTTCAGCGCGAGGGGAATGCGGTACCAGGCGTTGCGCGAGCGCACGCGCGAGTGATACCAGTCGTCGGGCAGCTCTCGTTTCTCCCACGGCGCCGAGGCATCGGCCGGGGGGGTCGCCGACTCGCTGGCGCGGAATTGCGCCGTGTCGACGATCAACACCCGATCGGCGTCGGGAAGGCGGTGATAGGAAAACACGACATAGCAGAGCAGCCCGAGACCACCGACCATCGCGACCCAGCGCGCGAGTATCGTGGCCGTATCGCGCGTCGCGCCCATCGCGAGCAGGCAGCGTTACTGACGCAGCTTGATGAGGCCGAGCTGACTTGCCTCGAACACGGCTTCGCCGCGCGAGCGGACCGCGAGCTTGCGGTAGATGTGCTTGATGTGCGAGGTCACCGTGTGCACCGACATGCCGAGCGCCGCCCCGATCTCCGAGTACGAGAAGCCCTTCGCCACCAGCTCGAGCACGTCGCTCTCACGCGCGGTAAGCCGCGGCGCGTCGTTCTCGCCGCGCTTGCCGTCTGGCGCAGCGTCCGGTGTATCGCGAAAGCGGCGCAGCAGGTAGCGCGCGATCGAGGTGCTGATCGGCGAGCCGCCGGCGAGCATCTGCGTGATCGAGTCGGCGATGTATTCCGCGCTACCGTCCTTGAGCAGATAGCCCGACGCCCCGGCTTCCAGCGCCGCGACCACGTGCGCTTCGTCGGCGAAGACGGTGACCACCATGATCTCGGACTCGGGGCAGGCGGCATGAATCTCGCGGATCAGATCGACGCCGCTCCCGTCGGGAAGCCCGAGATCGACGAGAGATACGTCTGGAACGGCAGCGGCGATCGCCTGGCGCGCGGCGGCGCAGGTACCGACTGCGGCGCTGACCTGCAGCTGCGCATGGGTGTCAACCGCACGCGCGAGGCGACCACGAGTCGGCTCGTCGTCTTCGACCAGCAGGACACGATAGGTCCGCATACGACTCTCCCCGGCCACATCGCGCCCCAGTTCTAGGGGTGCTGGGGTCTTGATCGGCGCGGGTACGATCATAGCGCCATCGCCACTGCGTCGAGCAGCTTTTGTTCGAGTTCCGCTCGTAGGCGCGCGCGGCTCCGGCTCGTTCCCCGGGAGCGCTAAGCAGTTGATCCAGCGAGCTTCATTCGTGCGAGTTCGGAATTGCTGACGGCTCATTCAGACTCCCGAATAGCCTGGTTGTGTTGCGGACCATAACGAGCGGCGCTCTCGCGGGCAATACACCATTGGGCTATATCCGCGACGGCCTCCCGTATTCATGGGATATCGCGCAGCGCGGCGGTAGCAGCCACCGGAAAGACCGCCCTGACCGTCGGGGTTTTCTCGCGGGCTCGGTCGGGCAGCGCCGCGCTAAGGAGCCCTCGTCTTCAATGCCGGATGCACACCTTGCCGAAGTGCGCGCCCGTCTTGAGATACGTCATCGCTTCTTTCAGTTCGGCAAACTCGAACACCTTGTCGATGACGGGTTTCAGCTCGTGCTGCTCGAGCGCGCGCAGCATCGCCTCGAACCCGTCGCGGTGCCCGACGGTGACGCCTTGGAGGCGCACCTGCCGGGTCACGACCCGGCCGAGCTGAGCCGAGAGCGTGCCGCCCGAGAGCACGCCGATCATCGACAGCGTGCCGCCCGGGCGGATGCAGATTAGAGACTGCGGCAGCGTCTTCTCGCCGCCCAGCTCGACGATGTGGTCGTAGCCGCGCCCGCCGGTGATCTCGCGCGTCGCCTTCGCCCATTCGGGCGTGGTGCGGTAGTTGATCGCAGCATCCGCACCCATCGCCCTTACGCGCGCGATCTTTTCGTCGCTCGACGAGATCACGGTTACATGGGCGCCTAGAAGCTTGGCGAATTGCAGCGCGAAGATCGCGACACCGCCCGTGCCCTGCACGAGCACCTTCGAGCCCGGGCCGATCGCGTCATGGGTGACGAGCGCGCTCCACGCGGTGAGCGCGGCGCAGGGCAGGGTCGCGGCCTCCAGATCGCTGAGATAAGCGGGAACCTTGACCATGCCGTAGTCGGGCAGGCACATCAGCTCGGACATCGTGCCGTCGACCGGTCCGCCGAGCGTGCGCGTCAATCGCTCGAGATCGGGAGGACCGGCGATCCAGCCCTGCTGAAAGCACGGGCAGACGCGGTCGCCGGCCTTCACGCGCGTCACGCCCGCGCCGACGTCGATCACTACGCCGACGCCGTCCGAGAGCGGAACGAGCGGAAGATTGCCGGTGAAAGAGCCGTAGCCGCGGTTCGGCACGAGGAGATCGCGGTAGTTGAGCGACGAGGCCTTCATGCACAGGAGCACTTCGTGCGGCCCCGGCCTCGGCTCGGGGCGCTCGGCGAGCTTCAGATGCTCGAAGCCCCAGTCGTCCTGAATCTGGAAGACTCTCATCGGATAACCCGATCAGTGTTCGTAGCGTTGCGCGCGCGCGACGGCCGCCTTCGCGCCGGGTTCGTCGCCGCGCCGGCTGCGCGATTCGGCGATGATGCGCCAGTTCTCGGCGCGCAGCCGGTTGTCCGTGCCGGACCAGGTGTTCGCGCGCGCGGCGAGCGATTCCGCCTGTGCGAAATCGCCCTCGCTCAGGCGCACGCGCGCCAGCTCCTGCCACAGACGAGGATTGCGCGGCTCGATGCGCAGCGCCCGCTCGAGCGAGGCGGCGGCGTCGCCGGGCCGCGCCGCCGGTCTGCCCCGAGCGTCGTCGAGGAGCGCAACGACGGCCGGATTCTCGGAGGCCGCCGGGGCGGGAGGCTCGACGGTGGCGCACCCGGCCATCGCCGCGGCCAGCGTGAGGCATGCGACGAGGGGTGTGCGAACCCAGGCCATGGCGGGCGCAGTTTACCGCGTCGCGCGCGCCGCTCATTCGATCAGCCGGCGAACCCAGTTTCTCAGCCGTTGAATGGGCGTGTGCGCGCAGGGCGCGGTCTCCTGCGGCGCGGACCCGGCGATGAAGGGCAGCTCGAGCGCGCCGAAGCAGTCCGAGTTCCCGCGCAGACCCGAGCCCGGATCGATCCAGATGCGCTCCACGCTCTCCGGCACCGGCGGCGCGAGCGGCTCCTGCGGCAGGCGCGCCATGATCTCGCCCCAGACGGTCATCGCGCCGGTGGCGCCGGTGAGATGCGCCGGACGATTGTCGTCGTATCCGACCCATACCACGGCGGCGCGATCGCCGGAAAAGCCCGCGAACCACGAGTCGCGCAGCTCGTCGGTCGTGCCTGTCTTACCGGCGATCGCGAGCTCGGGAGGCAGCCATTGCTTCATGCCCTGCGCGGTGCCGACCCGTACCGCGTCCTGCAAGGCGCGGGTGAGGAGGAAGACCGGCTCCGGGTCGAATGCCTGCTCGACCAAGAGCCCGTAGCGTTTGAGCGGACGGCCGTCATCCGTGAGAACCTCGCGTATCGCCCGTAGGGGCGTGCGAAATCCGTTCGCGGCGATGGTCTGGTACATCTGCGCCACCTCGAACGGCGTCAGATCCACCGCGCCGAGCAGGCTCGATGCGTAGGGCGGAAGGCCGCGCTCGATCCCGAGCCGGCGCACCGTCGCATGCACTTCCTTCATTCCCAGATCGAGTCCCAGCCGGGCGGACGCGACGTTATAGGAGTGGGCGAGCGCAAGCCGCAACGGGACCGCTCCATGGTAAATCCGATCGTAATTGCGCGGTTCCCAGTCCTTGGCGCCCTGGCTCCTCCAGACGAGCGGCGAGTCGTCGAGCGGCGTGATCAGCGTATAGCGCTCCGGCTGGGCAAGCGCGGTGAGGTAGATCGCAGGCTTCATCAGCGAGCCCACCGGGCGTGCGGCGTCGAGCGCGCGGTTGAATCCCTCGAACAGCGGGTCGCGGCCGCCCACGATCGCTTGAACTTCTCCGCTCTGGGTGTTGGCGACGACCACGGCGCCTTCGAGCGGCCCGTTTGCGGCTCGCCAGTCGCGCTCGAGCCGCGCAAGGCGCGCGCTCAAGCCGCGCTCGGCGGCTTCCTGGACTTGCGGGTCGAGGGTAGTGAAGATCTGCAGGCCCTCGCTGCGCAGATCCTCCTCGCGATAGTCGCGCCTGAGCTGCCGGCGCACCAGCTCGAGAAACGCGGGGTGAGGCGAGGTGCCGGTGCCCGGCTTCGCGCGCACGCCGAGCGGCGCGGCGCGCGCCCCATCGTGCTCCTGGGCGGTGATGAGGCCAAGGCCTTTCATCTCGGCGAGCACCCGGTTGCGCCGCTCGCGCGCTCGATCGGCCTGGCGATGCGGATCGTAATGCGCCGGACCGCGGATCAGCCCCACCAGCAGGGCCGATTCGGCAAGGTCGAGCCGGCCCACGGGCTTGCCGAAATAGTACTGCGCCGCAAGCCCGACGCCGTGGATCGCGCGATTGCGGTCCTGGCCCAGATAGATCTCGTTCAGATAGGTTTCGAGAATGTCGTCCTTGTCGTAGTGCAGCTCGAGTAGCACCGCCATGATCGCTTCGGTGAACTTGCGCCGCAGCGTGCGCTCGCTGGTGAGGAAGAAATTCTTGACGAGCTGCTGCGTGATGGTGCTGCCGCCTTGCAGCCCCTTGCCGGAGATCGTGGCGAAGAAGGCGCGCGCGAGCCCGCGCGGGTCGATCCCCAGGTGGGAGTAGAAATTCCGGTCTTCGATTGCGAGCAGCGCTTGCACGAATTGCTGCGGGACTTCGCTGCGCCGCACCAGTATCCGGTCCTCGTTGTGTGCGGGATAGATGCCGCCGATCCAGCGCGGGTCGAGGCGCGCGAGCTTCACCTCGCCGCCCTGCGCGTCGAACACTTGCGTCACCCAGCCGTTTGCGAACGAGATACGCAGCTGCCGGGGCGGCTGCGGCCCGTCCCAGAAGGTGAAACCGCGCGTGACGAGCGTGAGAGCGCCTTCCTTCCATTCGAATCGGCCGGGCTCCTCGCCGCTCAGGCCATCCCGGTAGTCCAGGTGCTTCAGCTCATCGCGCAACGCAGCCTCTTGCAGGCGCAGTCCTGCGTACAGTTCGAGCGGCCGGGCGTACACGCGCGCAGGCAAGGCGAAGCGCCGCCCCTCGAACTCCTCGCGCACGCGAAAGTCGAGGTGCAGCGCAAAAGCCGCGACGGCGAGCAGAACCACGAGGGAGAGGAGCCGCAGCCAGCGGAACCAAGGGCGGCGCCAGAATTGGGTGAGCTTCATCGCGGGGCGATGTTATCCGGAGGCCCTCGAATCAGGCGTTGCATATGCCGCGTTTCCGTTCGCGCGGGCGCTGCGGCAAGCCTGAGAGCGGCCGTGGTCTTGCCGACGCCGCCTTTCTGGTTGAAGATCGGGCTGCCCATACGCGGGTTTTCGTGCGCGCGGCGAGTCCGCGCGGAAAGGAACCATGAAGTCGTACTGGATACGGACGGAAAACGGGAAAACCCTGCTGGAACAGCGCGACATTGCGCCGCCCGAGCCCAAGGCCGGGGAGCTGCTCGTCCGGGTACGCGCCAGTTCGCTGAATCGAGGTGAGTTCATCGCCTCCCACGGACTGCACAAGGGCGCCGAGGCGAAGCGCGCGGGTCAGGAAGCCGCGGGCGAAGTCGTCAAGTTGGGCGAGGGTGTCACGGGCTTTGCTCCAGGCGATCGGGTGATGGGGCGAGCGCCCGGCGGCTTCGCCGAGCACACCGTGATCGACGCGCGCGAGGCGATCCGGGTGCCCGAGCGCCTGTCGTGGGAGGAGGCGGCGAGCGTGCCGCTCGTTTTTCTCGTCACCTACGACATGCTCTACACGCAGGGGGAACTCAAGCCAGGCGAATGGCTGCTCATCACCGGAGTCTCCTCGGGCGTCGGAGTGGCGTCGCTCCAGACCGCGAAGGCGCTCGGCGCCAAGGTCATCGGCACCTCGGGCTCGAAGCCGAAGCTCGAGCGGCTGAAGGCGCTCGGGCTCGATCTCGGCTTGCCGACACGCGGCGCGGATTTCTCGGCCGCTGTGCTCGATGCGACAGGAGGCAAGGGCGTCGATCTGGTGGTCAACACGGTCGGCGGCACCGTGTTCGCCGAGTGCGTGCGTTCGCTCGCGTACCGGGGGCGGCTCGCCACGGTCGGCTACGTGGATGGCGTGATGAGCGCGCAGATCGACCTCGATGCGCTGCATTCCAAGCGCCTGCGCCTGTTCGGCGTGTCGAACAAGCTGCGCAGCGCCACCGAGCGCGCCGAAACCGCGCGCGGGTTCGCGCGCGACGTGCTGCCCGCATTGGCGCAGGGGCGCATACGCCCGGTGATCGACCGGGTGTTCGACTTCGGCCAGCTGCCCGAGGCGAAGGCATACATGGAATCGAATGCGCAAATCGGAAAAATCGTTGTGCGCGCGGTGCCCTAGGTCCCGGCGCGCGGGATAATACAGGCTCACTCCAGGGCTTCCAGGCGTCGGGTGCAGGGCCCGACGCGCAGATCATTCAATTCGGGAGACGAAACATGGCAAAGCACAATGCCGTCTACGCCCAATCCGGGGGCGTCACCTCGGTCATCAACGCCAGCGCTTACGGCTTGATCAAGGCCGCAAAGTCCTCCGCGTTCATCGAGTCCGTTTACGCGGGACTCGACGGGATCAACGGCGTCATAGACGAAAACCTGGTCGATCTCGCGCAGGAATCGCAGGCGACGATCGAAGCGCTGCGCTACACGCCGGGAGGCGCGTTCGGCTCGTGCCGTCGCAAGCTCCAGGACATGGAGAAGAACAAGGCGGAATTCGAGCGCATTCTCGAGGTGCTGAAGGCGCACAACGTGCGCTACTTCTTCTACAACGGCGGCAACGACTCGATGGACACGGTGGCGAAGCTCGCCCGCTTCGCCAAGAACAGCGGCTATCCCTTGCAGGTGATCGGGATCCCCAAAACCGTGGACAACGATCTGCCGATCACCGACAACTGCCCGGGATTCGGCTCGGTCGCGAAGTACAACGCCGTCTCGGCGATGGAGGCGAGCCTGGATCTCGCCTCCATGAGCAAGGATTCAACGAAGGTGTTCGTGCTCGAGGCGATGGGCCGGCATGCGGGCTGGATCGCCGCGGCGACGGGGCTCGCCTCGCGCGATCCGGCGGTCGGGCCGCAAGTGATACTGCTGCCCGAAGTGCCGTTCGAGCCCGAGCGCTTTCTCAAGGCGGTGAGCGCTTCGGTGGCCAAGCTCGGCTATTGCGCAGTGACCGTCTCGGAGGGACTGCAGGACAAGGAAGGCCGGTTCGTCGCGGAGAGCGGAACCAAGGACGCCTTCGGCCATGCGCAGCTCGGCGGGGCGGGGCAATTCATCCAGGAGCTGGTGAAGCGCGAGCTGAAGCTGAAGCACCACGGCGCGATACTCGATTACTGCCAGCGCTCGGCGCGGCATCTGGCTTCGGCCACCGATGTCGAGCAGGCGATCGCGTGCGGGCAGAAGGCGGTCGAGCTGGCGGGGAAGGAGCTAAGCGGCGTCATGGTGACGATCCGCCGCGAGAGCCAGGAACCCTACCGCTGGGGGCTGGAGCACACCGACGCGTCGAACATCGCCAACCAGGAAAAGACGCTGCCCAAGGACCACATCCGCGAGGACGGCTATCACATCACCGACAAGTTCCGCGCCTACTGCGAGCCGCTGATTCGGGGCGAGGACTATCCGCCCTACCGCGACGGGCTGCCGACCTACGTCCGGCTCAAGAAGGCCCTCCTGCCGAAAAAGCTCGCCGCGGCGAAAGTCGCCGCGGCGAAGTCCGCTTAGACGCGGGGCGCGTCGTTTTCGGCCTTTACGGGCGCAGGTAGGCGTAGCCCTCGCGCTGCTGCAGCCGCGTGATTTCCGCGACGCCCGAGGGTACGAAGCTCGACTCCGGAATGAACTGGTCCTTGGTCATCTTGCGATTGCGCAAGGTGATCTGGCAGACGTCGAATTGCACGCCCTGGTTCTTCAGCTGCTCGACGCGAACGTGGTACGGATTGCCGTTCTTGTCCTTCGCGTTGTTGAGCAGAAAGTCGACGCCGCGCGAATGCGATACGACCACGATCTTCGCCTTCGGGTTGACCTCGAGGTGATTGCCGATGTTGCGCAGCGCATTGCCGGCCTGCTCCTCGGTGTCATTGACGTGATAGACGACTTTGTCTTCCCCTACAGGGCCCTTGTCGGCCGCGAGCGCCGGGGCGCCGATGCCGATCAGGGGTAGCGACGCAAGTACGGCCACCAGGGTATTCGTCTTCATTCCATCCTCCTTATCGTGAAATCAACGAGTTGGGCGAACTCCGGAGCTCGAGCCGACGCGGTCGTTTGCGTCGAACCGGTTCATGGCCGCCTAGAGTCCTATATCGCCCGGCCGGGCCGGTTATTCCCACCTGGGAATAAAATCCGCCGATAAGAGGTACAAAGAAATGAGTAGCCCGGACAGAGATCGATTCGAGCAGCTGATGCTGCTGCACCTCGATGCGGCCTACAGCCTCGCGCGCTGGCTCATGAGGAACGACGAGCTCGCCGAAGACGCAGTGCAGGAAGCGTACCTTCGCGCGTACAAGTTTTTCGGCTCGTTTCGAGGCGATAACGGCAGGCCGTGGCTGCTGCGGATCGTGCGCAACGCCTGCTACGAGCTGCTCGAGCGGGAGTTTTCTTCCGGAGTGCCGGAGCCGTTCAGCGAGGACAGCCACGGCGAGGAGTCCGCCGCGCAAGGCGCGGTGATCGTCCTGCCGGTCAATCCGGAGGCGGCGGCCATCGAAGGCGCGGAGCGGGAATTCGTCCGGCGCGCCCTCGCCGCGTTGCCGCGCGACTTTCGGGAGGTGTTGGTGCTTAGAGAGCTGCACACCTGTTCATACAAGGAGATCGCCTCGATCACGGGGCTGCCGATCGGAACGGTGATGTCGCGCCTCGCGCGAGCGCGGCGCCTGTTGCAGGCGACGAT
>JBFGLA010000092.1:0-9409 GCA_041576355.1 Burkholderiales bacterium | reverse complement strand
GATAACGACAAATCGATCGGGAGGATCTCATGCAGCCGCTACGCCTCGTATTCCTGTGCGCCGCGCTGGCGCTCGGCCCGGCCGCGCAAAGCGCGGACAAGATCGGCGCCGCCCAGAAAGCCGCGCTGCAGGCCGCGATGCGCCAGCACATCGACCGCCACCTCGTCGACGGCGCATTCCTCGACGTGAACCTGGGCACCGGCGCGGTGCGCAGCCTGCGTCCGGCCACGGCGCATCCGGTGCTTCTGCGCATGGGCGAGCACTTCGTGCTGTGCACGGATTTTCGCGACGAAGGCGGCAAGCCGGTCAACGTCGATTTCTTCCTGGCGCGCCGCGGCAAGGGCTACGTCGTGTTCCGCACCGAAGTGGACAACCACGACTCGCTCGATCGTCTGATGCGCGCCGGCAAGGTCGAACGGCTCGATTAGCGCGCATGAGCTCGCCGCGAACCGGCCGCGGCACGCGGTTCCCGGGCGGGGTGTTCGCGAAGTTCCTGCTCGTCGTGGTCCCGGTGTTCGCCGTTCTCGCCTGGGCCGGGCTCAGCATCCTCGCGCGCTACGACGTCCTCAGCAGCGAGGAAGGCCTCGCGGCGCGCATCGGCGTTCTCGCGGCGGGGGCGGCGAACGCGATCGAGCGGCACGACGCCCGCGGCAAGCCCGATCTCGCGCACGACCTCCTCGCTCCGCTCGCATCCGATCGCGCGGTCCTGTGCGCCGAGCTCAGGCCGAACGCGGGCGGCCCTCCGCTTGCGGCGGTGCCGGCGGCGCTCGGATGCAAGGGGCAGTCAGACGCGCAGCGGCTCGAGGTCGCGGTCGGCGAACCGGCAACCGATGCCCTCGTCGTCTTCTTCAGCGACGCCGAGGTGGCCGCGGCGGCGCGCTCGCGCCGCGACTGGTCGCTCGCGATCCTCTCGCTCGCGCTCCTGGTCGCGGTGCTGGCGTCCTCGCTCGCGTACCGGCTGGTCATCGGCGTCCCGATGGGGCGGCTGCACGCGGCGATCCGGCGCGAAGCGGCGGGCGGCAAGCGCGTGCCGGTGGCGGGCGCCGGCCGCGACGAGATGGGCGACATCATCGCGGCGTTCAACCGCATGCTCGCGCAGGATCAGCAGCGCGAGCAGGCGCTGCGCGATTCCGAGGCCGAGCTGAGATCGCTCAACGCGACCCTGGAGATGGAGAAGCTTCGCGCCGAGCAGGCGAGCCGCGCCAAGAGCGAGTTCCTGGCGGTCATGAGCCACGAGATCCGCACGCCCATGAACGGCGTCATCGGCATGTCGGGGCTGCTGCTCGACACGGAGCTCGACCCGGAGCAGCTGCGCTTCGCGCGCGCGATCCGCGATTCCGGCGAAGCCTTGCTCGAGATCATCAACGACATACTCGATTTCTCGAAGATCGAGGCCGGCCGGCTGGAGTTCGAGTCGGGTCCGTTCGATCTGCTGAGCCTCGCGGAGAGCGTGCCGGAGCTGCTCGCGCCCCGCGCCCACGCCAAGGGCGTCGAGATCGCCTGCTACGTCGCGCCGGCGGTGCAGGGCAGCTACCGCGGCGATTCCGGGCGCATCCGCCAGATCATGCTGAACCTGGTCGGCAACGCGGTGAAATTCACCGAGCGCGGCGCGGTCCTGCTCCACATCGCGCCAGGCGAAGGCGCTCAGGCGGGCACGCGCGTTCGCTTCGAGGTGAAGGACACGGGGATCGGCATTTCTCCGGAATCGATCGGGCGCCTGTTCTCCAGCTTCACCCAGGTCGACAGCTCGGCCTCGCGGCGCTTCGGCGGCACCGGGCTCGGGCTCGCGATCTGCCGCCGTCTGGTCGAGGCCATGCGCGGCAAGATCGGGGTCGAAAGCCGGCCGGGAGAAGGAAGCGTGTTCTGGTTCGAGCTGCCGCTGCCGCGGATCGATGCGCGGCCGGCGCCCGCCGGGGGGCGCGTGGCGCTGCCGCGGCGCGCCCTCGTCGTCGACGACATCGCGATCAACCGCGAAGTGCTGCAGAAAATGCTCGCGGCGTGGGACATCGCGGTCGAGGCGTGCGAGGACGCGCCCGCTGCGCTCGCCTCGCTGCGCCGCGCGCGCGCCGAGGGCCGCGGATTCGACGTGCTGCTCACCGATCTGCGCATGCCCGGCGTCTCGGGCGTGGAGCTGGTGCGCGAGGTGCGGCAGGACCCGGTGCTCGCCTCGCTGCGCGCGATCATCCTCTCCTCGGTGCCGCTCTCCGAGGCGCAGACCGATGTCGACGCGCTGCGGCTGGACGCGTTCATCCTGAAGCCGGTGCGCCAGACCGCGCTCCTCGAAGCGCTGCGCGACCTGAACGCACCGCGCGCGGCCTCGAGCGGTGCGCCCGGGCGCGAAGCGCCACCCGCCGCGCTCCCACCCGATGCCCGGCGCATGCGCATCCTCGTCGCCGAGGACAACAACGTCAATCGGCTCGTCGCGGTCTCGATGCTGGAGCGCCGCGGCCACCTCGTCGACGTCGCGGCGAACGGGCGCGAGGCGCTGCAGGCGCTCGAGCGCTTTCCCTACGACCTCGTCTTCATGGACGTGCAGATGCCGGAGATGGACGGCTGCGAGGCGACGCGCGCGATCCGCGCGCTCCCGACCGAAGCGGCGCGCGTGCCGATCATCGCCCTCACCGCGAGCGCGATGAAGGGCGACGCGGAGATGTGCCTCGGCGCCGGCATGGACGACTACCTGGCGAAGCCGATCACGCGCGACGCCGTGGTCGCGATGCTCGGCAAGTGGGGCGCCGGGGGGCGGGAGATGAAGCTCGGCGGATGAAGATCTAGAGAAGACGATTCGCGGGGCGTGCAGCGCACGACTTTGGTCTCGCCGCGCCGCAGTCCCTGGCGCCAAATGCCCTCCCGGCGCAAGGGTAATGGGGCCGCGGCCCCGACGTTCGCCATATAGTCAGAGGCATAGGGCGAAGACTTAACGCCGTGCTGTACGAGAGAGTCTGTGCGGACGACGCCATCCTATTGCTGCCGCGCGCCCCGCGGCCTACTCTTCCCCGCGCCGAGGCTTCGCCGCTCGGCGATATGTGATCGGTCAATAACGCACATCATCAATGGGGGAACCGAAATGAAACTGCCACGACTCATCCTTGCAAGCGGATTGCTGCTTTGCCTCGCGCACGAGGCGCTCGCCGGCGACATCTACATCCTCGCCACCGGGCGCAGAGACCCTCGCATGTACGCGATCGATCTGCAGAAGGCGCTCCAGCCCGCGAACAACAACACGCCAAACGCGATCGTCAGCCGCTCGAAGGTGGCGCTCGACCGCCTCGACGGCAGGCTCCTCGGCGACTCGGCGAACGTCGTCGTGAGCGAGGACAGGAAGACCGCGTACGTCGTCAACCATCACGGCGCGATCGACAACGTCGAGTTCGCGCAGCACGGAGGCCGGGGAAACATCTCGGTGATGAGCATCGCGAAGATGGTCGACCCGAGGAACGACAACACCGCCGCGGCGCTCGAGCGCCACGTCGACAGCGGGCACTTCGGCTCGGTGGGGCTCGTGCTCCTGCCCGACCTGTTCATCGTCGGCAATGCCGAGAGCAACCTCACCGAGGACGGCGGCAACCGCATCACCTTCGTCGACCGCGCGACGGGCAGCCTGCGCCACACAGTCGAGCTTGCGCTCGGCGTGGGCGCGCCCGGCTTCCCGTGCCCCGCATTCCCGGTGCCTTTCGTCTCGCCGAGCGGCCCGCCGACCTTCGCGCAGCCCTTCGCGCAGCCGAACGGAACGTTCTCGCCCGTGCCGCTGCTCTCGCCGCACCCGGCGTGGGGTTGCTTCCCGGACACGAACGGCATCACGCTCGGACGCGCGAGCGACGGCCGCAGCTTCCTCTTCACCGCCAACGGCGGCACCGACGACGTGTCGGTGATCGACCTGCAGCGCGCGCTCGCCGGCGACAAGACACCCGAGATTGCGCGCATCCCGACGCAGATCGGTCCCTGGGGCATCACGACAAGCCCGGACGGCCGCTGGGTGGTGGCGGCGAACCGCGAAAGCCAGCGCGTCGCGTTCGAAGGCAACACGATTTCGATCATCGACGTCGACCGCGCCGCGGCGGCGCTGCCGGCCGAGGTGGCGCGCGTGCTCGTGGGCACGAGCGATCCCAACGTGCAGACGCGGCCGTTCATCCCGAGCTTCACGCCCGACGGGCGCGAGATCGTCGTCCCCAACTTCCGCGCCAACAACGTCTCGATCGTCGATCTGAACCGGGCGCTGCGTGGCCATCCCCGGCCCGAGGTCGCGCGCATCCCGCTCGTGCGGCCCGCCGACCCGGACGGCGTCGTGCGCCCGGCGCGGCCGAAAGGCTCGGCGATCACCTCCGACGGCCGCTACGCCGTGATCTCGGGCGGCGCGCGCACGAGCTTTCCCGCGAGCGGCACGGTTTGGGTGATCGATCTCAGGAAGCGCGCGGTCGTCGCCACCGTCACCGGCGTCGGCAACGATCCGTACGGCCTCGCGCTGGTCGAGCTGGACGACTAAGCCCGGGATTGAACGGCCCCGCGCGGGACCGTGACCCGGTCCTGCGCGGGGTCAGCCTTACGCCGGCCCCAGCCGGAGCAGGTTCAGGAACTCGCGCCGCGTCTTCGGTCCGTAGGTAAGGTAACGCGGCTCCGGGCGCTCCTGGTACGCCAGGCGCTCTTCCGCCACCGCATCGCGTTCGGTGTATTTCTTCACTTCCGCAGGACTCAACCCATACGCCTTCGCGGCGTTCAGGCCGAAGATCTTGGCGCGCAGCTCGCGCGTGATCTCGGCGTAGCCGAGCCTTTCGCGCAGCGCGGGCGCGATTTGAAACGCGCGGAACGCCTGGATCTGATCCTGCGGCGAGCCGTACCAGATCGAATCCGTCCCCCAGAGGACATTGTCGGGCCCGCAGTAGCGGATCAGCTTCCCGAGCGCGTGCGCGGCTTGCTCAGGGTCGCGCATGAGGAAGCGCCAGGTGCTGCCCAGCTCGGCGTAGACGTTGGCGCCCGGCTTGACGCCGTTCTTGACGAGCGAGGCGATGAGCGTGTCGATGCCGTCGCGATTCGCCCCCGGGTCGTACGCCTCCTCGCGCACGCTCGTGACGAAGCCCGAGTGATAGACGAGGAAATTGACGTCCGGAAAGCGCTTCGCGACGACGCCGATGTCGCTGCACTGGCTGTGCTCGTAGGAGCGCGCGCCGAAGGGCAGCCCCTTGTGCACGCAGATGTTCTTCACCCCGAGCGAGCGCGCCTTCTCGATGAAGCGCGTGCCGATGTCGTCGGAGAGGAAGTAGCCCCGGCCGCCGGGGCCGAACTGGGTGTAGGTCTTCCACGCGGAGACGCCCCATTTCTCCTTCAGCTCGTCCATCGCATCGAGGTCGCCCGGCTGGTTGGGGTTGACGCGGCCGTGGAGCAGCAGCCGGTGCGTGCCTTCGAGCCGCTCGACGATGCGGCGCACGGCGTCCGCCGCCTGGACCGTGACGGGCTCGCCCTCGCGCGTCGAGGGAACGAAGGAGAGCACCATCAAGTCGGTGTCGCTGTCGAGGAAAACATCCTTCACGAATTCGTCGGGGCCGAGGCAGTCGAGATGCGGCATCGAGGCGGGCGCGATCTTCTTCACCTTCGAAGAATCGCAGCTCGCCTTGGGCGCCCAGCTGAAAGCGGCGGGCGAAGCCTGCTTCAGCCACGCGCCGGTCGGGTCGACGAAGTGGCCCTGGACGTCGAAGATGAACTCGCCCTTCGCCGGGCCGATCTGGGCGCGGGCGAGCTCGGGATCGAGCGCGGCGTCCTGCGCGACATCGAAGAATCCGCCGCTCCGGCCGGCCGCCGCGTTTGCGCTGTTGAAGGCGAGGAGCGTGCTCGCCGCGCCGCAGGCGGAGACGAGGAAGCGTCTGCGCGAAACGCCGAGCCGCTTCGAATGCGCGGAAGCGGCTTCGTGCGCGATGCGGTTGGTGGCGCGGTTCGCGCCCGAGAGCGGAACGGGCACGAACTCGCCGTTCGAGGTGGGGTCGAGCTTGATCGGAAGGCGCTTACCTTCGGGATCGATCTCGAAGCGCCGGGCCATGGCGCGCCGCTCAAGCCTTCTTATCCAGCTCGGTGCACTCCTTCTCGAATTCCTCGATCACTTTCTTCAACAGGTCCTCCAGCGCGCCCCCGGCCTTGAGCAGGTCGTTCGCGCGCTCGGCGAGCTCTTTCTTCTTCTTGAAATCGTCCTCCAGCAGCAGCCAGATCTCCGAGAGCTTTTCCAGGTTGTTGCGCGCGTAGTGCTCCATCTCCTTGAGCTGCGAGACGACGTTCTTGAGCTTTTCGAGCGGCGTCTTTTCGGGCTGTTCTTCGGCCATGGTGCAATCCTCCCTGCGGCAGGTTGGCGTTCAGCGCGGGTTTGGAGTCCCCGCCACAGTCTAGCCGAGGCGCCGGACGGGCACTAGACTAGCCGCGCATCGAAGGAGAAAACCATGCCGTTCTTCCCATCGCTGCCCCCTGACGCGGGCGTGCGCCACATCCTGCCGCTCAACAAGCCCGCCGGACGGGCGCTCATCGAGCTGCACGAGCGTCTGCTGCGCGGGGATTCGCCGCTCGCGCCCGCGCAGCACGAGCTGATCGCCGCCTATGTCTCGGGGCTCAACGCCTGCCGCTACTGCTACGGCGTGCACTCGCAGACCGCCAAGGCATTCGGCCTGCCCGAGGGAACGCTCGATGCGCTCCTCGCCGATCCCGGCTCGGCGCCGGTGGAGGAGCGCATGCGCCCGCTCCTCGCGTACGCGAAGAAGCTGACGCTCGAGCCGGCGAAGATGACGCAGGCCGACGCCGACCGGGTGTTCGCCGCGGGCTGGTCGGAGCGCGCGCTGCACGACGCGGTGCTCACGGTATGCCTGTTCAATTTCATGAACCGGCTGCTGGAAGGGCACGGCTGCAAGGGGAGCGAAGCCATCTTCGGCGCGCGCGGCGCGGCGTTGAAGGACGAAGGCTACGCGCCGCTCCTCAAGTTCCTCGCCTGAGCGATGAGCACAGGCAGCGACACGGCGCCCTTCGTCTGGCCGAGGACGCGCGCCCTCGCGGCCGGCGCGCCTTGGCGCTGGCTGCGCGCGGGATGGCGCGATCTGCGCGCGGCGCCGTTCGCGAGCCTCTTCTACGGCGCCGTGCTCGCGGCGATGGGATTCCTGCTCATTCATTACTCGTCGGGCGCGATCGGGATCGCGTTCACCACCGGCTTCCTCCTCGTCGGGCCGTTTCTCGCGATCGGGCTGTACGACATCAGCCGGCGGCTCGAACACGGCGAGCCGGCGGCGCTCCGCAAGACGCTCACCGCTTGGCGCGCGAACTTTCCCGCGATCGGCTTCTACGCGCTCGTGCTCACGCTGCTGCTTGCGGTGTGGATCCGCGTCTCGCTCGTGGTCGTGGCGCTCTTCTTCCCCGACGGAAGGCTGACCTGGACGGGGCTTGCCGAGTCCCTCGCCGCTTCGTCCGACGCGTGGTTCTTCGTCCTCGCCTACTTCGCCGCCGGGCTCGGCTTCGCGCTGCTCGTCTTCGCCACCTCGGCGCTGTCGCTGCCGATGCTGCTCGATCGCGACAAGATGGACGCGCTCACGGCGATGATCGTGAGCTTCAATGCGCTGCGCGCGAATCCCGCGCAGATGCTCGCCTGGGGCGCGTGCGTCGTGGCCCTTACCGCGCTCGGGTTCGCGACCTTCTACTTCGGGCTGGTGGTGGCGCTGCCGGTGATCGGACATGCCACCTGGCACGCGTACCGCGAAGCGATCGAGTAGCGGACGCGATAGACTTCGATCCACCCGCTCCCGCACTTTCTCGACACCGGAATCGATCGCCCGTGGATCAGCTCCTCCAGCTCGCGCTCGGCAATCTCCTCTCGCCGGTGGTGCTGTTCTTCGCCCTGGGTCTCGCCGCCGGCTGGCTCAAGTCCGATCTCACCATCCCCGAGGCACTGAGCAAGGGCCTCTCGCTCTATCTGATGCTGGCGATCGGCTTCAAGGGCGGGGTCGAGCTCGCCTCGGACACTGCGTCGAGCGTCGCGCTCGCGCTCGTCGTCGCGCTCGTGCTCAGCTTCAGCCTGCCCGTCCTCGCCTACGGCCTGCTGCGGGCCTTGACTCGGCTCGACGTTCCGAACGCCGCCGCGATCGCCGCGCACTACGGCTCGGTCAGCATCGTCACTTTCGTCGCGGCGACGAGCTTCCTCGCCGGCCGCGCGATCGCTTACGAGGGCTACGTCGTGGCGATGCTCGCCCTCATGGAAACCCCGGCGATCGTGAGCGGGCTGCTCCTTGCGCGCCACTTCGGTGCAGCCGAAACGAAGACGTTCCGCGCGCCGCTCTTCTCGAAGGCGGTGGTGCGCGAGGTGTTCCTGAGCGGAAGCGTCGTGCTCCTCCTCGGCAGTTTTGCAATCGGCTGGCTCACCGGCACGAAGGGCATGGCGGTGATGGCGCCGGTGATCGGCGATCCGTTCAAGGCCGTGCTCGCGATCTTCCTGCTCGACATCGGCCTCTTGGTCGGCCCCCGGCTGCGGGCTTTCAAGGCGGTCGGCTGGCCGCTCGTCGCGTTCGGTCTCTACATGCCGCTCATCGGGGCGGCGATCGGCCTTGCCGCGGCGCGCGCGATCGGGTTGTCCGCCGGCGGCACTGCGCTTGTCGCCGTGCTCGCCGCGAGCGCCTCGTACATCGTCGTTCCGGCGGCGATGCGCCTCTCGCTGCCGCAGGCGAATCCGGCGATCTACGTCACGCTCTCGCTCGCGGTGACCTTCCCCTTCAATCTCGTCGTCGGCATTCCGCTCTACACCAGCGCCGCGCAGTGGCTCGCGAGCCCGTAACTCGAAAGGAGACGCTCATGGAGAGACTCCACAAGAAGAAGAAGGTCGAGATCGTCGTCGAAACCGCGCGCTCGCCCGCGATCATCGAGATGATCGAGGCCGCGGGCGCGAAGGGCTACTCGGTCGTGCCCCAGGTTTCGGGCAAGGGCAACCGGGGAATCCGCGGCGAGGCACACCTCTCCGACGTTTTCCAGAACGTGCTCATCATGGTAATCGCGGCGCCGGAGGTCGCGGCGCGCATCGTCGCCGAATCGCAGCCGCTCCTGGAAGACTACGCCGGGATCGTCGTCGTCTCGGACGTCGAGGTCGTTCGCGACGAGCATTTCTAGCGGCCGGCAAAGACACTACTGTCGCGCGGCCATGACTTGCGCGAGAAACTCGAACATGCGGCGCGCCGAATCGCGCGTGACGTCCTCGTCGTAGCGGTAGACGACCCGGTTGCCGCGAAAATCGATCTTGGAAAAACCATCCAGGCTCGTGCAGTCCCAGCAATGCGTCGCGTCCGGGTAGACGTGCCACTGCGCCGGCGCGCCGCCGGATTTCGCCGCCTCGAGCTTCGCCACGCATTCGCCCGCCGGGGTCTCGGTGTCCTCCTCCCCCATCAGCACAAGCACCGGCCGGTCG
>JBFGLA010000091.1:0-9415 GCA_041576355.1 Burkholderiales bacterium | reverse complement strand
TGACGCGACGAGCCTCAGCGCGAGCTGGCGTAGGCTTCGACCCGCCGCTCGAGCAGCGCGATCGCCTCGGACACGGCGAACGCGAACAGAAACACGACGATGACGAGCGCCCAGAACTCCTCCATCAGGAAGTGCTGCGAGTAAAGCTCGAACAGCTCCCCGACGCCGATGATCGCGACCAGCAGCTGGCCGATCACGACGCCTTTCACGCCGCGGATCGCCGCGAGGCGCAGCCCCGCCAGGATCTCGGGCAGCGCGCTCAGCACCAGCACCTGGGTGTAGATCTGCACCGGCCGCGCGCCGAAGGAGCGCGCCATCTCGACCAGCGAGGAATCGGCGTGCTTCACGCCCACCTGGGTGTCGAGGATGATCACGAACACCGCGAAGAGAAAGACCGTCACGACCACGGTGGTCTCGCCGATTCCGATCACCGCCATCAGGAGCGGAACGAGCGCCGAAATCGGCGCGCTGACGAAGACGTTGACCCACAGTCCGAGGATGCGGCCGACGCTCTCGACGCGCGCCATGACAAAGCCGAGCGGCACGCCGACCAGGATCGCGAGCGCCATGCCGGCGCCGAACGAGCGCAGCGAGATGATCGCCGCGTTCGCGAATTTCTCCGTCGACAGGATCGAGAATCCGGCGACGATCACCTTGGAAACCGGCGGCACGATCGTCGAGAGCTGCGCCCAACCGGCGATCTCCCAGACGACGAACCACACCGCGAGGGAAAAAACGATCGGAATTCTGCGTCCGAAGAGCGTCATCAGGCGACGTACTGCTTGAGAATTTTCCAGATCTCGTCGACGGTGTCGAGGTAGTTGCGGTCGCGCCGGATGTCGTCCGGGCCGCGGCCGCGATCGATGTCCGGGCGCACGAGCTTCGAAACGGTCCCGGGCCGCGGCGTGAGGAGCGCGATCTGGTCCGAGAGATACGCGGCCTCCTCGATGCTGTGGGTGACGAAGATCACCGTCTTTTGCGCCTGCCGCAACAGATCGAGCAGATCCTCCTGGAATTTGCGCCGGGTCTGCTCGTCGACCGACGAGAACGGCTCATCCATGAGGATGATGTCGGCGTCGACCGCGAGCGCGCGCGCGAGACCGACCCGCTGGCGCATCCCGCCGGAGAGCTGGTTCGGCAGGCTCGCCTCGAATCCCTTGAGGCCGACCGCGGCGATGTGCTTGCGCGCCACGTCGTTCCGCTCCTCGCGGGGAACGCCGCGCAACTCGAGGCCGAAGGCGACGTTGCGCAGCACGTTCGCCCACGGCAAGAGCGCAAAGTCCTGGAAGACAAAGGCGCGCTCCGGGCCGGGGCCGTCGATCCTTTTCCCCTTCACCCAGACCTCGCCCGAATTGTGCGGGATCAGCCCGGCGATGATCTTGAGCAGCGTCGTCTTGCCACAGCCCGAGGGCCCCAATAGCGTGCTCAAGCGGCCGCGCGGAAAGGCGAGGTTGACATCGCGCAGCGCCTCGACGCCGCCCTCGTAGCGCTTGCCGACGCCCTTCACCTCGACGATCGAGTCTTCCGCCATCGTCAGGCCGCGCGCCTCTGGGCGGAAAAGATGCGCCGCTCCAGTCGCTCGAGCGCGTGCAGCGAGATCGCCGCGATCACGATGATCGAGGCGATGGCGGCGAACATCTTCGGATAGTCGGCGACCGAGCTGTGATAGGTGATCAGGTCACCGATTCCGGTCGGCGTGATCAGGAGCTCGGCGATCACGACGCCGATGAACCCCATCGCCAGGCCCAGGCGCAATCCGGTGAAGATGAGCGCCGCGGCGTGCGGGAGGACGATCTTCAGCACTTCCTGGCGCCGCGTCCCCATGAACGAGCGGCACATCTGGATGAGAGACGGGTTCGTGTTGCGGATCCCCTTGTAGGAATTCATCACGATGACCGGCGCAGCGAGGAAGACGACCGCCAGCACCTTCGAGGTCAGCCCGATGCCGTAGAGGTAGGTGATGAGCGGGATGATCGCCGCCATCGGCGCCGCCTGCAGGATGATGAATATCGGCAGGCTGAACCACTCCACCGTGCGCGAGAGCCCCATGCCGATGCCGAAGCCGATCCCGGCGATGCCGCACAGGGCGATGCCGATGAGCAGCGGCTGGAACGTCGAGAGGTACGCCCGGACCAGGCTTCCGTCGGCCGCCATCTGCCCGAGCGCGGCGAGCGTCTGGCTGAAGGGCGGGAACGCCGCGCTGATGGGCCAACGGCCCGCGATCTCCCACAGCCCGAAAAAAAGCACGAAAGACAGCACCTGCCAGAATAGGTGGCTGGCAATCCAGCGCTTCAGCATCATTGACGCGAATCCGGGCGCCGGGCCCCGACCGTGGCCCGAGCGCTCGGGCAGTTCACTTGAGCTTGGCCAGCGCCGCCTTGAGCGGTGCGAGGTCCCAGAAATCCTCCATCTTGAGGTTGTCTCCGGTCAACGCCCCGGCCAGGCTGAAGAATTTCAGGTCGCTGGCCGCCGCGCGCTCGCCGCCCCCGTCGTTCGGGAAGATGTCGTTCTGCACGCCCTCGTCGAAGTAGGGCAGGATCTCCTGCTCGAGCTTGGCCGGCAGGTCGCGCAATAACCCGAGCTGCTTGCGCTCCTCGAGGATCGACTTCGAGTCGGCGTTGATCGCGCGGTTGACCTTGATCAGCTCCTCGAGAAAGATGGCGAGCGCGGCCCGGTTCTTGTCGATGTACTCCTTCCTTGCGAAGAGCGCCTCGTCGCTCGCCTTGATCTGGCCCAGCGGCAGGATGATGAACTTGCCCGGGGCTTCCTTCATCACATAGTTCTTGTTGCTCGCATCCAGGATCGAGGCCTTGATGTTGCCCTTCAGGAGCCCCAGTGCGCGCACGTTCGATCCCGGTACGAAGCTCACGTTCTTATAGGTGATGCCATGCTCCTTGGCCATCAGGTTCATGATCGCTTCGGTGCCCGAGCCGCGAGCGTGCACCACGATCTCCTGCCCGTCCAAGTCCTTCCAGTCCTTGTAGAACTCCTTGTTCACGATGGGGAAGAATTGCAGCGCGCTCAACTGGTAGAAGAAGCGCACCGGGATCGTCACCTTTTGCACCGCGGCGTACGGCGTCCCCTGCCCGATGTCGGCCTGGCCGTTGATCACCGCCTGGGTCGCGATCTCCTCGCTCTTGAACGAGGTGACCTCGACCTCGACGCCGCGCTTCTTCGCGCGCTCCACCGCGACGAGAAGCGGCAGCTCGTCGATCGAGATCACGTCGCCCAGCGCGTACTTGATCTTGGTTACGCCCTGCGCCGGCGCATCGGCGGGATAGGCGCCGATCAGCAATAGAGCCAGAAATACCGCGAGCGGAAATCTCACCGGGGTCAGCATGGTCGCCTCCTGTCGGAACGCATCTTGAGCGGCTGGAATCGGGCTTGGTTTGGTGCTGTTTTTCTTGCCGGCAAAAGCTAACAGGGTGGGTATCGAGTGTCAATCCGAACCGAGTCCGCGGCGGTCCCCTACACGAGCAGCCCGGCGATCGCCGCGGTGAGGCAAGTGGCGAGCAGTCCGGCGATGATCGACTTGACGCCGAGCGCGACGATCTCGCCGCGGCGCTCCGGGCACATCGTCGCGAGCCCGCCGATCATGATTCCGAGGCTGCCGAAGTTCGCGAACCCGCACATCGCGTAGGTCATGAGGAGCCGGCTCCGCGCCGAGAGCGCCTCGGGGGCGAGCTGCGTCATGTCGAGATAAGCGACGAACTCGTTGATGATCGTTTTGGTTCCAAGGAGCGCGCCCGCGGTCTGCGCCTCGGCCCAGGACACACCGGCGAGCCACGCAAGCGGCGCGAGCAGCCAGCCGAGCAGGCGCTGCAACGTCACCTGCGCACCGGCGACCTGCGGCAGCCAGGCGAGCATCAGGTTTGCGAGCGTCACGAGCGCCACGAACACGACCAGCATCGCGACGATATTGACGAGAAGCTGGGCCCCATCGAGCGTGCCGCGGGTCACGGCGTCGACGCTGCTGGTCGCCTCGCTTGCGAGCTCGATCCGGCCCCCCGTGGGAGCGCCTTCGAGCGGCACCATGATCGCCGCGATCGCGATCGCCGCCGGCGCCGAGAGGATCGATGCAATCAGCAGGTGCGCCACCGCGTCCGGGACGAACCTGCCGAGGACGCTCGCATACAGAAAGAGCACCGTACCCGCGATCGAGGCCATGCCGCCGACCATGATCGCGAACAATTCCCCCCGCGTCACGCGCGCGAGGTAGGGTTTGACGAGGAGCGGCGCCTCGACCATGCCGACGAAGACGTTCGCCGCGGTCGAGAGCCCGAGCACGCCGCCGATGCCGAGCGCGCGCTCGAGCAGCCACGAGATACCGCGCACGACCGCCGGCAGCACGCGCCAGTAGAAGAGCAGCGCCGAGAGCGCGCTCACGACGAGCACGATCGGCAGCGCGCGAAACGCGAGAATGAAGCTCGATCCGGGATCGACCTCGGCGAACGGGGGCTGACCTCCGCCGAGGTAGCCGAAGACGAACGCGGTTCCGGCCTGCGTCGCGCGCTCGAGCGCGAGCAGCGCATCGTTCAACGCGAGGAAAGCATCCTTCGCGAGCGGGATCTTGAGCAGTACGACCGCGAGCGCGAGTTGCAGCGCGAGTGCGGCGCCGACCAGCCGCCAGGGCACGCGCGAGCGCGCCTCGCCGGCAACCCACGCGAGCGCAACCAGGCCGGCGATTCCGGCCATCGCGTGCAGCGCGTCGGCCATTTCAGGAGGGGAAGATCGAGGCGATCGTCGCCTGCACCGCCTCGGCGGCGGCGTGCGGGTCGGCGGCCTGGCGAATCGGCCGACCGATGACGATATAGTCGGCGCCGTTCTCGAATGCCCGCGCCACGTCCACCGTGCGCTTCTGATCGTCCGGGACCTTCGCTCCGCCTGGGAGCGAGGGCCGGATACCCGGCGTCACGATGAGCAGGCCGTCGCCGAACTCGGCCTTCAGCCCGGGCGCTTCGAGCCCGGACGCGATCACGCCGTCGCAGCCGGTCTCGAGCGCGCCACGCGCACGAGAGAGCACGAGCGCCCCGACCTCGCCCGCAACGCCCATCTCATCGAGGTCGCGCCGATCGAAGCTCGTCAAAACGGTGACGGCGAGGATCTTCACGTCCCCCTTGGCGCCGGCCGCCGCTTCCATGATCGAGCGATGACCGTGCACGGTCGCGAAAGTCACACCGCGGCCGTTCAGGTTCCTGACCGCCGAACGCACCGTTTCGGGAATGTCGTAGAACTTGAGGTCCGCGAACACCTTGTTGCCGCGCCGCACGAGCCAGTCGAGCAGCTCGGAGTAGCCCTCCGCCATGAAGAGCTCGAGGCCCATCTTGTAGAAGCGCACGCTCTCGCCGAGCCGCTCGACGAGCGCGCGCGCCTCGATCGCGGTGGGCACGTCGAGCGCGACGATCAGCCGCTCTTCGCGATCGATCATGCGCGCCGTACCGACAAGGGTTGCTCCGCGGCCGAGCGCTCGGCCAGGTCGGCGAGCGTCAGCGCAAAGTCGCTCTCGATGTGCTTCCAATGCGCGGCGAGCGGCTCGCGCAGCGGATCGAGCGTTTCGACCGTGCCGCTTTGCGCCTGCGAATCGAGCACGAACCCGAGGTAGACGTCGGCGACGCGTATCGTCGCTGCGCTGCGTGTGAGCACCCAGCTCCCCTTCTCCGTCTTGGCGGTCCAGCCGAGCGCCGCCGCGCGCTCGAGCATGCGCTCGCACACGTACGGCAGCAGCCGCGCCTGCAAGGCGAGCCGGACCAGCCCTAGCGCACGTCCGCCCTCCTGGGCGCGCGCGAGCGCGGTCAGCACGGCGAGCGCGTCGAACAGGTCGCGGCCCGGCGCGCGCTCGCGCTCCGCGCGCATGCCGCGAAAGCCGGGCAGCATCGCCGTGATTGTCGCGCCGAAGAGCACCACGACCCAGGACACGTACACCCAGAGCAGGAAGACCGGCACCGTCGCGAACGCGCCGTAGATGAGGGTATAGGTCGGGACCTTGGCGATATAGAAGCCGAAGCCGCGCTTCGCCAGCTCGAAGACCGCGCCCGCGACGATGCTGCCGACGAGCGCGTGCCTGATCTGGATTTGCCGGAACGGCACGACGGTGTAGAGCATCGCGAGCGCCGCGCAGGTGAAGACGAACGGCACCAGACGCAGCGCCGCGACGGTCAGCCAGTCGACGTCGAGCAGCCCGAGCGAGCGCCCGACGAGAAACGACGTCATCCACAGGCTGCCGCCGATGAGCAGCGGCCCGAGCGTGAGCACGCTCCAATAGATGAGAATACGCTGCACGAGCGGCCGCCTGCGCTGCACGCGAAAGATCCGGTTGAGCGCCTCGTCGATCGTGAGCATCACCATGATCGCGGTGACGGTGAGAAAGGCGAGGCCGATCGCGGTGAGTCGCCCGGCTTTTTGCGTGAACGACGAGATCTGGGTCGTGATCGCGTCCACTCCCGTAGCATCGGGAAGGAAATGCTCCACGAGGTAGAGCTGGAGCGCCTCGATCGCCTGGTCGAACACGGGAAATGCGGTCGTGAGCGCGAGCGCGACCGTGATCATCGGCACCATCGCGAGCAGCGACGTGAAAGTGAGGCTGCCCGCGGTCTGGATGCTGCGGTCCTCGCGGAAACGGCGCGCGACCGCGGGAAAGAATTCTGCGGCCGCCTTCAGCTTGCGGCCCGGCTCGCGCGCGATGCGCCCCAGGCCTTTGCGCACGGTATCGTTCATCTTGTGCCGGTATGATACCCCTCGTGACCGACATCCTCGTTCTCTATTACAGCGTGGGCGGCTCCGTGCGGCGTCTCGCGGAGCTTGTCGCCGAAGGCATCGAGCGCGTGCCGGGCGCGGCCGCGCGATTGCGCACCGTGCCCAAGGTATCCGCGCTCACCGAGCGCGCGATCGAGCCGCCGGTCCCCTCGGCCGGCGCGCCGTACTGCGAGCTGGGCGACCTCGAAGAATGCGCGGCGCTCGCGCTCGGCAGCCCGACGCGATTCGGGAGCATGGCAGCGCCGTTGAGGCATTTTCTCGACGGTACCGCGGACCTCTGGCGGCGCGGCACCCTAGCGGGCAGGCCAGCGTGCGTGTTCACCTCGACAGGCAGCCTGCACGGCGGCCAGGAGACCACCCTCGTCTCGATGATGCTGCCGCTGCTGCATCACGGCATGCTGATCGTCGGCCTGCCCTACACGCACGCCGAGCTGGACGCGACACGAACCGGCGGGACGCCGTACGGCGCGAGCCACTTCGCGGGCATCGCGGACGACGAGCCGGTGAGCGAGACCGAGCGCGCCCTGTGCATCGCGCAGGGGCGCCGGCTCGCCGAGATCGCACTCAAGCTCGCGCGATGAGGGCCGCGCAAGCGTTTGCGGCGGCGACGCTCGCCGCCCTCATCGGCCTCTGCCTCGCCTGGGAACTGTGGCTCGCGCCGCTGCGCCCCGGGGGCTCTTGGCTCGCGCTAAAGGCGCTGCCGCTCGCGCTGCCGCTGGGCGGCGTGCTGTCGGGTCGGCGCTATACCTTCCAGTGGTCGAGCATGCTGGTGCTCGCCTACTTCGTGGAAGGAACGATGCGGGCGTGGAGCGAGCGCGGCGTCTCGCAGGCGCTCGCTGCGACGGAGATCGCTCTCAGCGTGGCGTTCTTTGCTGCGGCGGTTGCGTACGCACGGCTGACGCGATAGGGCCTGTGCAAAGAGGTCCTCTCGGTGCAACATTGCAGATCACGAAATACCAAGACCCATGACCGGCCCGCAAATCATCGTCCTCGCCACGCCCGTTTTTCTGTTGCTGATCGCGGCGGAATACCTGGTGGGCCTCAGGCGCGGCAACAACACCTACCGGCTCAACGACGCGCTCAACAGTATCGGCCTGGGCATCATGAGCCAGCTCACCGGCGTATTCAGCAAGGTCATGACCGTGGGCATCTACACCGCCGTCTTCGCCCACGTCTCGCTATGGCAGTTGCCGGCCGATGCGCTCTGGGTGTGGCTGACCGGGCTGGTGTTCTACGACCTGTGCTACTACTGGCATCATCGCTTCGGTCACACCGTGTCGTTGTTCTGGGCCGCCCATGTGGTGCACCACCAGAGCGAGGACTACAACCTGTCCACCGCCCTGCGCCAGACGAGCAGCGGCTGGATCGCCGGTTGGATTTTCTACCTGCCGATGGCGCTGCTCGGGTTTCCGCCGCTGGTATTCGGCGCGGTCGCGCTCATCGACCTCTTGTACCAGTACTGGGTGCATACGCAGCAGATCGGCAAGCTGGGCTGGTTCGACCGCTGGTTCTGCGCTCCCAGCAACCACCGCGTCCACCATGCCGTGAACGACAAGTACCTCGACAAGAACTACGGCGGCATCCTCATCGTGTGGGATCGCCTGTTCGGCAGCTTCACCGAAGAAGACGATGCCGAGCCCTGCGTCTACGGCACCCGCGGGCCGCTGCGCAGCTGGAACCCGCTCTGGGCCAACCTGCAGTATTACGCCGAACTGGCGCAAGACAGCTGGCGAGCGCGGCGCTGGGCGGACAAGATCAAGATCTGGTTCATGCACCCCGGTTGGCGGCCGGACGACGTGGCGTCACGCTGGCCCAAGCCCGCGTTCGATATCGATCGAGTGCAGCGCTTCGACCCGCCGCTGTCGCCGCGCGCCGCTCTGCTTTCCAGCGGCCTGTTCGTGTTGCTGCTGGGCGCTACGTCGATATTCCTGTGGAACGCGCACCTGCTGAGCTTGCCGCAGCAGGTGGGGGGTGCCGCCGGCATCGTTGCGGGGTTGTGGGTGGTGGGGGTTCTGTGCACGCCACGGCGGGCGGGTGAGGTTGGCGTAATGGCGGGGTGACGATTGGCCGATTGAACCAGCTTGTCCGCCGCCCCTACCCGCCCCTACACCTGATGCTGCGGATTCACCCGCTCCACCTTCGACTCCAGCTTGTTAAGCGCACTGATATACGCCTTCGCCGACGCAACGATGATGTCGGTATCCGCGCCGACCCCGTTCACCACCCTTCCGCCCTTCGCCAGCCGAACGGTCACCTCGCCCTGCGACTCGGTCCCCTGAGTCACCGCATTCACCGAATACAGCAGCAAATCCGCGCCGCTCTTCGCCACGCTCTCGATCGCCTTGAAGGTCGCATCGACCGGCCCGTCGCCCTCTGATTCGGCGCGCACTTCCGACCCGTTTTCCCTCAGCACGATGCTCGCGTGCGGGCGCTCGCCCATGCCGCTCGCCTGGCTCATGGTGACGAGCTTCCAGTGCTCGTCCGACGACACCCCCGCCTGCTGCGCGACCAGCGCCTGGAGGTCCTCGTCGAAGATGTCGGCCTTCTTGTCGGCGAGGTCCTTGAAGCGCTGGAACGCCTTGTTGTAGGCGTCTTCGCTCTCGAGATCGATGCCGATCTCCTTCAGGCGCTGCTTGAAGGCGTTCCTCCCCGAGAGCTTGCC
>JBFGLA010000090.1:0-9419 GCA_041576355.1 Burkholderiales bacterium | reverse complement strand
TCGAGCGCGACGCCGAGCGCGTTAGGCGAAGTCAGCGAGGCGATGTCGACCCACTCGGTCATTCCGCCGGGGGGCGTCCAGGTCGCCGACGACGCGAAGGCGTGGCTGCCGACCAGCATTGCGTTCCCCGCGATCGTGCTGATCCCGGTGGCGGTGTGGGCAAGGCCGCTCGCGGTGAGGTTGCCGCCTTCGACGTCGATCGGGGTGGTGGTATCGACGCCCGAGAAGCTGATGATGCCGCCTGCTGCGCCGCCCGACTGGCCGCCGGTGAAGGTCCACTTGTAGCTCGCCGGCTCCGCGCCGGTTGCGACCTTGACGTAGGTGGCGAGCCGCATGCCGGTCGCGCCGCCGGCCGGCTGGGTGGTGAGCCGCGCGAGCGTCCACCCGGCCGGCGGCGTGATCGTAATCGTCTGCGCTGCGACCGACACCGAAGCGACCATCACGTCGTTTGCGACTGTGCCTGCGGGCCTCGCAATCGTCAGGCCGTTCGCCACGGGGCGCAAGGCGAGTATCGCGCCATGACTCACCCGGTTGCGGCCGGTCGGTATCCTCTGCGAACGCCAGGCTGCAGTCTGCGCACCGACGGTTACGGCGAGCCCGTAGTGCATCCCGATGGACGCGTCGTTGCCGGTCTTTGTGGCGTCGAAGAACGCCTCGGTCCACACGACCGCGCTGCCGCCGGCGGTGGGATAGGTATCCGGAAGCCCCATCGAGTTGTAGTCGTCCGACGCATGCGTCGTGAAGACGAGCATCGAGTCCTCGAGCGACGCCGTGATCGTCGCCGCGGCGGCGCCGGATTCGGTCGTGCTGTCGACGCCGTTGTCGGTGTAGAAGCTGAAGGTCTCGATGGGCGTGGTCGTATCCACCCCGGAGAACGCCGCGATCCGGGCGGCGATGATGTTCCCGCCCGTGTGCGTGATGGTCGGGGCCGTCTCCACCGCGCCGGCGACCTTCCGGTACAGGGCCGCGCGATGCGCAGTGCCGCTGGTTCCGGTCGCGATCAGCGTCCAGCCCGCAGGCATGCTGAGGACCACGTTGTCGCCGGTCTCGATGACGCAGAGGAAAAGGTCGTTCGGCTGCCAGCCGGGCGGCAGGCCTGGTGTCACGTTGCCGCTGGCTGCCAGGACGAACGTACCCGCCGAGCGAAACGCGATTCCGGTCTGCGCGATCGAGGCCTGGCTCGCGCCGCGCACCGCGATCTGCGCTTGCGCGGCGAAGGCGAGCAGGGACAGCGCGCCCGCAAGCGCGCAAACGAACAAGGCGCGCAACGATCGCATCATCGCGCCGCTCCGGCGCGCGGTTGCGTCGTGCCCGCCTCGTGGGGAGCCGCCTTCGGTCCAGGCGGCAAGGCGAACGATCGGCATCAGTTTCTCGCGATCGCCGGTACGGGATCGTCCAGTCCCCGCACGAGGCACCGCTAATTCGGTTAACGGCAACGCGAGCGGAAACTTTAGGTAATCCCCGGCTAGCCGGGATCCGAGAGTTAATGTATCCAGCCGCCTGGCGGCGCAAAGCCCTGAACAGGCGCGGGAAACCCTTCCTATTGGGGCTACCCCCACCGCGCGGATGAAGTCGGCGAGGCGAGCGTTCCCTAGCGCCGCACCGTAACAGTCACCCCTTGGGATACACGATGCCCAGCGGGTCGACCGATTTCTGCAGGCGGGGGCTCACCGCACAGCCGAACACGGGGAGCAATGCCGGCGTCTCGCCGTTCGCGAGTTGCGCGTAAATGGTTTCGTCGAGCGGGAACAGGGTGGACGGGTGGTTGAAGTATCCCCCGATGTAACCCAGCCGGCCCGCCGAGTCGAAAGCGGCGAGCACGGGAGCGGCCTCGAGCGTGTATCGGGCGGCGAGGTCTTCGGCCGAGACGGTCACAAAGCCGAACCCGGCGCGCTCGGCCGCGCCGCGCTTGCCCCGATCCTCCCCGACAAAGAGGACGACTTCCTCGGCGCCCCGAAATGGGCCGCGCGTCATGAGATGGTCGAACAGTCTGTCCGTACACGAGCAGTGCGCGTAGATGACATGAACGAGGAATCGCCGGGTCGGGTCCGTTCGCAGCGCGAGCATTGCGCGAGCGAGCGTCGCTTCGCTGTCCGGCTTCGGCATGGCCGCCATATGGCTGACCGAGAGCGACGCGAGCCCGATCAGGGTGACGATGACCCAGAGCGCAAGCAGCGATTTGCCGATCAGGCCTTTCTTGCCGCGCAACAGCCCTCGCTCGAGCGTTGTGCCTGCCGCGGCGCCGTGTTGCGATGCGGCGGAACACGTCGGCTGCGCATCAGCGGCTGCGCGAGATGTGCTCGGTGCCGCCATCTGCGGCTTGCAGCGTATTCAGGTCGGCCACGATGCGCGCCGGATCAGCCGGCCGGAGGAGGATCCCCGCTAGGCGGCCCTTCGGGTCGAGCACGAAGAGCGAAGTCGAGTGATCGATCCCGGATTCGGAGCCCCGCGACGCGGCGCCGACTTCAGCGGCGAAAAGATCAACGGAGGTGCGAGTTCCAGTAAACCCGAGGATCCGGCCGCCGAAGTGCTCGAGGTAGCTTCTCATGCGTTCAGGCGTGTCGCGCTCGGGATCGACCGTGACAAAGACGATCTGCGTGCCCCCTCCGGATACCCCGCTTGCAGGGTCGCGAGCAACGGTGCTCAGGACCTGCAGCGTTGTCGGGCAAACGTCCGGGCACGAAGTGAAACCGAAGAAAACCAAGCTCCAGCGGCCGCGCAACCGGTCGGCCGCGACGATCTTGCCGTCCGTGCCGACGAGAGCGGGAACGCTCACCGGATCGCGGCGGTCGACGGCGAGCAGGGTCTGGTCGAGCACCGCCGGGGCATGGCGCGTCTCGTGCTCATGCGGCACGCGCGCGGCGTAGAGCGCGACAAGCGCGCCCGAGCCTGCGAGCAGCAATGCCGCGGCGACAAGACGTTTCGCGGTGACGCTCATGGTTAGCCCGCGCCTCGAATCAAAACAGGGAGAGCGCCCCTTCGCGCATCACCGCCTCGCCGTCCGCAAGCGACTTCTTCTGCTTGAATTCGAGCGCCGGGGCAAGCAGCATCGAGAGCGTGGACGTGAGACAACCGCGCTCCGACGCGAAGAAGTATTGGCGAAAATCGAGGTCGGGCGGGCTGACGGTGACGATATCGGTGCCCGTGATCAGCGACGGCAATCCGGTCATCACCTCGCAGCCGAACCGCAGCAGCTTGTTCTTGACCCGACCGACGAGCTGGTTGTTCAGCTCCCGACACCAGTCTTCCAGGTCGCGCTGCGACACGTTGCCGGCGCCCGAAGGATGCATGCTCGCAAGCAGGGGCGCTTCGATGTTCAGCGTCGAGAGCAGCCGGATGTCCTCGCCGTTTGCGCCGAGGACCGAGACATAGCATGCCCTGCTCGGGTCGCGTTTTTCGCCCTTCTGCTTCTCGAGCAGGGCCGTCAAGCCGTAGGCCGAGAACAGCTCGTTGCAGGCCTGAAGGTACAGATTGATCACCACTACGCACGGTGCCGCGTTTACCGATTTCATTTCCTTATCTCTCCACTCAGAACAGAATGATCTTGCCCGGCTGCGGTTGGTCGCCGTTTGCCGATCGATCGTGATCGTATTCGGCCGGCTCCAGATCGACCTCACCGTCCAGAATCCGGCCCACCCGGCACTCGACGACACCAAGATCGCGGTTGATCGAGCCTAGCTCCTGAACCATCGGATCCTGGAATTGCAAGTGCGACAGCGCCTTGTTCGACAGCTCCATCACCACGTCCAGCCGTCCGCTTGCCCCCGAGCCGTCTTCGGTACGCAAAGAGGCCGACTTGACCTGCTCGTCGACCATGTCGACGAAGTGCAGGGTCCGGTCGCGCATCGAAGTCGCGCGCTCCCTCACAGGCGGGAGGCCCTGGCGCACGGCGCCGATCGCCGAGCCGACCTTGTCGGCCGACTCCCGTATCGTCTTGCTCAGCTCGCGTATGTGATCGGCGATCACCGCGAACCCGCGTCCCTGCTCTCCGATCCGGGCGGCCTCGATCCGCGCGTTGATCGCCAGGATGTTTGAATACTGCGTGAGGCCGTTGATCGATTCGATCGCGTCCTCGACACCCTCCGCCAAGAGGAGCACTTGGCTCACCGCCGCGTCCTGCGCCAGGATATCGCCCTGCATGTCCGCAATGAACCGCGAGGTCGTCTCCTTCGAACGCGCCGTCGACGCAGCGACCGTGCGCTGCGTCTCGCCTATCAGATCGCGGACGTTGTCGACGATGGTCGAGAGCACGGCGCCGCAGGCGAGGATCTCGCGCTCGGTCAGTGCCTGAAGTTGGTCAACGCGCCCAGCAATCCGATCCTTGCCTTGGCCGATTTCGGCCATGATGCGCGGTCGCAATGAGTCGGTCTCGCAACCGGCGCCAGCGTCCGCCGCCACGACAGGCACGCGAGCCCCGTCCGCTGGCGGCGAAACTCCGCGCAACCAGGGCCATAGAGCACGCCAGCGGGCTGCGAAAGAAAGCTCTCCGAACATCAGCTCTTGGTCAAGTGCTTCGCAGTCTGAACGAGCTGGTTGGCATCGAACGGCTTGACGATCCAGCCGACTGCGCCTGCTTCCTTCGCGCGCTTGATCATCGAGGGCTGGCCCTCGGTGGTCAGCATCAGGATGGGCAGAGACTTGTTCTCAGGCTTCTTTTTTACTTTCTCGACCATTTCGAGCCCGTTCAAGTTCGGCATATTGACGTCGCATACGACCATGTCGATGGCGCGGTTGGATTCGAGGGTCGCCAGCCCTTCCTGGCCGTCCGCAGCCTCGACGATCGCGAATCCCGCCTGCTTGAGGGCCATCGACACCTGCTGCCGCACCGTGCCCGAGTCGTCCACCACGAGAATAGTCTTTGCCATATCAAACTCCTGAGATTGTGTTGCGGGTACGCCGGGTGCCGCCTACGCGGCCGCCTGCTGTGTAGCGGCCCCCCGCAGCATCGCGGCATGGCCTTCGTACACCGTCTGGTCCTTGGGAAACGAGAAGCTGACGCGAGTGCCTACGCCGGACTCGGATTTGACTTGCACCGTGCCTCCCAGAGCCTCGCAAGCGTCGCGCACCGCTACCATCCCGACGCCGCGACCTGAAAGCTCGGTGACGCTCGTCTTGGAGCTCACACCCGGAAGGAAAACGAGATTCTCCTTCTTCTCGTACACGGTCGCGGGAATGCCGAGCTTGCCAGCCTTCTCCCGCAGCGCTTCCCAGTCCACGCCGGGACCGTCGTCCTCGACGGTCACGACGAAGCGCTCACTCTCCACCCGCGTCGACACCTTGATCAGCGATTGCACGGGCTTGCCGTTGGCGCGCCGCAACTCCCGGTCCTCGATGCCGTGATCGACGGCGTTGCGCAGGACGTGGATGAACGCCGACCAGAACGGTGCGAAGCGCTCGCTGTTGTAGCGCACGTCGTGCGGTTCGATCGCCACGGCGACGTCGCTTTTGCCCATGCGCTCCGCCAGGCCTTTGATCTGCTGCTCGATGCGCGCCAAGCGTCGACCCGCAGGCTCGAACCGCCAGGATTCGATCAGGCGCACGACGATCTGTTGATCGACTCCGTCGAGCACCGCCTTGATGATCGCCTCGTAGTCCGCGTCGTCGATCTCGATCGAGCTCTGACGATGCTCACCGATCAATTTCCCGAGGTCGGAGCGAATCTGGGCCCAGGACTGCTGCAGGCTGGCCAATTCCGTCTCGGTCAGTGCCCTGCCTTCCTCGGCCATCGTGTTTTCCAGCTCGTGGCATTGCTCGGAGAGGCGCCGCATACCGAATATCGCGGAGTTGCCTTTCAAAGTGTGCACCAGTCGCTTCATCTGATCGACGTTTTCGCGCTTCCCGCTCTTTAGCGTGCGCATGATGTCCTCGGCTTCGGCGAGGAACTCGATGAATCCGGACTTGTCGCGCATGATGTGCTGGAAGAGCTGCAGCAGCTCAGCCTGGTAGCGCTCGGCCGCTTCCTTGCGCAGGCGCTCTGTAATGTCGGTGACGATCACCAGGATCTTCTCCGGCGCAGCCACTGCGGCGGCGGTGTCGGGGCGCGGCACAACCTGATGCTCGTGCGCGACCCTTTCCGGGGCGTTTTGCGCGTTCACGATGAGCTGGTAGCTCACCGCGTACGTCTTGTCCTTGTCCTTCAGGAGCTTGGGCAACTGCCCGAGCGCCACCTCCGGTGGCAGCATTCCATCCTTGACGCTCTCGAGCGCCAGCTCGAGCCATTCGCCGTAGTTGGCATCCCTCATGCCGAGCCAAGTGGCGAGTTTCTCTCCGGCCACGGGAGCGCCAAACCACTGCTCCACCACGTGCGAGCATTCGCTCGACATCCGGCCGTCGAGGTCTATCGTGATCAGCCCCGTCTCGACGTGATCGAGTATCAGGCGCATGTCGCGCTGCTTTTCGCGAATCGTCGCTGTGCGCGCTTCGACGATCTTCTCCAGGCCGATCACGTTGTCGAAGAACTCGCGCGAGATGTAGCAGGCCGCGATCGTCTCCAGAACGACGAACGCCGCGTGCACGAGCACCACCCACCACTGCGCGTCGTAGTTAAAGACGCTGCTCGGGATGATCAGCCACACGATCAGGTGATGCAGCGCCACCGTGACCGCCGCAGCGATATTCACCAGCGGGTTCGCGAACATGCAGAGCATGGCGAGCAGCGCGAAGAAGTAGAAGTGCATCTCGATCTGGACCGGGCCCTGACCGAAATGAACCAATAGGCCGCCCATGAGCATCGCCGTGATGCCGTAAACAACCGACAGCGAGCGGGGGTGCTTGATCATCTGATACGCGAGGGTCGGGCCGATCATTACGAAGAGGCTCAGCGTCAGTGCGAAGAGTGGACCGGTGCCAGCCACCCAGGCGACCGCCATCAGGGCCGGAATGTGCAGGTAGAAAAAGATCAGCGCGATCTTGTTCATGCGCGTCAGGTAACGCTGCTCGAACGGTGTCATTTCCTTGGGTAAGACCAGATACTTGGTCAGGTGCATCTTCATCTCCTTCGTGCATGTGCTTTGCGCGGAACGACTTGCAGGCGCTTTTCCCGTCGCAGGCAACGCTTTCGCCTGGCGGCGGTTACACCTCGATGACTTCGTCCACGTAGGGCGGCTTTATCGACGAAAGCGCAGCCGCGAGCAAGCGAAAACCGGCGACCTGACGCAATTTGACGTTCTACGCTCCGCGAGGCGCCGATCCGCTCAACTTAAGCGGCCTGAATTTCCATTCACACAGCGTGGGTATATACAGAAAAGATACTAGATGGACCGCACCCGCGAAGACTCGATGAGAGGTCGGAATCCTCCTCTGTCTCACCGAGCGTGGCTGGCCGCCGACATGTAGCGCTCCGGGCGGTACGCGATCGCGTCCGCCTCAGGACTCCTCCATCGCGCGGATGAAGTCGGCGAGCCTGCGTCCCGGCTCGTCGGGATAGCGGCGCTCGAGCGTATCGAGCGCGGCAATGCGATCGACGCGGAAGTTGCGGAAATCGGTGCGCGTCTCGCACCACGCGCCGAGGGTCCACGCCCCTCCCCAGAAATAGAGCGCGAGCGGCCAGACCTCGCGCGCGCTCGCCTTGCCTTCGGCATCGCGGTAGTCCAGGCGCAGCACGCGCCGCGCGCCGATCGCCTCGCGCACCGCCTCGAGCCGCCCCATCGCCTTGCGGTCGACGTGGAACCCCGGCGCGTACAGGCGCGTGCTCTCGATCGCGCGGCGCCGGTCGGGGGGCAGCACTGCGACGATCTTCTCGATCGCGGTGCGCGCCGACTCGGCGAGCACCGGCCCGCCCCAGGCTTCGACCATGCGCGCGCCGACGGCGAGCGCTTCGGCCTCGTTGAGCGTGAACATCAGCGGCGGAACGTCGAACCCAGCGCGCAGGCGGTAGCCGACGCCCGCCTCGCCCTCGATCGGCACCCCCGAGAGCGCGAGGTCGCGCACGTCGCGGTACACCGTGCGCAGCGACACGCCGAGCCGGCCCGCCAGGAACGCGGCCGTGGTGAGACGCCGGCCGCGCAGGAACTGGACGATCTGGAAGAGCCGGTCGGCGCGCCGCATGGACCTCAGGCGAGCGCGTGCAGGCCGACGCGGTTCCCTTCGCAGTCCTCGAAATGCGCGATGTAGCCCTGGTTGCCGGGGAGCGGCGTCTTGGGCATCAGGATCTTCGCGCCCTGGGCGCGCGCCCGCTCGAGCGCAGCGTCGATTCCCGGCTCGGCCGCGAGGTAGGGCACCGTTCCCTTGCCCGAGGGCGCGTAGCCCTCGCCGTGCACCAGGCAGCCGCCGACGCCGTCCTCGGCGTGCGGGAACAGCGCGATGCGGAACGGGCCGAAGCTCTCGTGCTTGAGCTTGGCCTCGAACAGCTTCTCGTAGAAGGCGGTGGCGCGCTTGAGATCGGCGACCGCGATCTCGCTCCAGACGATGGCGTTCTTCATTGCACTCTCCTTTCGTGACGTGCGACATCGCACGCCGCGAAGGATGCGACAGGCCTGCTGACAGCGTGCTGTCAGGAGGCCCGCGCCGCCTACTGGATCGCCTTCACCGCCGCCTTGAAGATCGGCGCGAGGCTCACGCTCTCCTTCGCGATCGCCTCGATCGTCTGCTGCTGCTTGTCGCCGTGCATGAAGCTCACGGGCCGGTTGCCCTTCTTGCTTTCTTCGAGCAGCTCCGGGTCGCCGAGCGCCGCGGCGACCGCGGCGCGAAATGCTGCGACCGCCTTCGGGTCGGTGCCGGGCGGCGCGTAGTAGCTGCGGTTCGTCTCGAGGATGTTCGCGATCGCGCGCAGCGAACCTTTCTTCCCCGCGGGCGCGACTTCGATCGCGGTCGGAACGTCCGGGTAGTCCGGAATACGCTCCTCGGTGACGATCAGGATCGGACGCTTGTCCCCCGACTGGATCGCCGCGAGCGACTCGCTCCAGCCGGTGATATGACCGTCGCCGTCGCCCTTGATCACCGCGAGCGCGGTGTCCGCGTTGCCCTCGTAGCCGGTCACCGCCTTCAGCTCGAAGCCGAGCGCGTCGGCGAGCACCGCCATGGTGTAGAAATCCTCGTCGGTGCCCTGCGAGGGGAAGATGAAGGGGCGCTTGAGCTTCGCCACGTCGTGGATGCTCTTGATCGGCGACTTGCCGCCAACGGTAATGAGTCGCGGCTCGCTCGTGGCGCGTCCGAGATAGACGAACTTCGTCGCATCGAACTGGGCGCCGGGGCTGCCCGCGATCGGCGCGATGATAAGCGTCGATGCGTTGGTGAAGGCGACGGTCAATCCGTCGGGCTTGGCGCGCCACATGTGGTTCGCCGTCTTGAGCCCGCCGCCGCCCGGCATGTTGGAGATCCTCAACTCGCGCGCGCCGCTGTGCTTCTCCAGGTACGGCGCGATCAGCCGCGCATAGCGCGTGTGCCCGCCCGCCGGGCTGCCGGCGATGATGAGGTGAATC
>JBFGLA010000089.1:0-9459 GCA_041576355.1 Burkholderiales bacterium | reverse complement strand
TCGCGTTCGTCATGACCTGCTTCTGGTACTCGCGGAACCCGGGCGAGAACGCCTCCTTCAGGGCCCAGGCCTTGGCCGCGATCACGTGCATCAGCGGACCGCCCTGCAGGCTCGGAAAGATGGCGGAGTTGAGCGCTTTCGCGTGCTCGGCGCTGGCGAAAATGATGCCGCCGCGCGGACCGCGCAGCGTCTTGTGCGTCGTCGTCGTGACGAAGTCGGCGACGCCCACCGGGTTCGGATACAGCCCCGCCGCGACGAGCCCGGCGTAGTGGGCCATGTCCACGAACAGCCACGCGCCCACCGAGTCGGCGATGTTCCGGAACCGATGCCAGTCGATCGCGAGCGCGTAGGCCGAAGCGCCGGCGACGATCATGCGCGGCTTGTGCTCCCGCGCGAGCCGCTCGACCGCGGCGTAATCGATGACCTCGTTCGCGTCCAGTCCATAGGCGATCGCGTTGAAGAGCTTGCCGCTCAGGTTGACCGACGCGCCGTGCGTGAGATGGTCGCCGTGCGCGAGCGACATGCCGAGAATCGTGTCGCCCGGCTTCAGCACCGAGAGGTAAACCGCCTGGTTCGCCTGCGAGCCCGAATGCGGCTGCACGTTGGCGTAATCGGCGCCGAACAGCCGTTTCGCCCGGTCGACGGCGATCTGCTCGACCACGTCGACGTGCTCGCAGCCGCCGTAATAGCGCTTGCCGGGGTAGCCCTCCGCATACTTGTTCGTCAGGATCGAGCCCTGCGCCTCCATCACCGCCGGGCTCACATAATTTTCGGAAGCGATCAACTCAACGTGGTCTTCCTGGCGCCGCGCCTCGGCGGAGATTGCCGCCCAGAGGTCGGGATCGCTAGCTGCAATGGTCTGGCGGGAATCGAACATGGATGGTCTTCGCGGGAAGCCTCTTGCCGGAGTCGGGGGGCATGCTAATGGCCTGCATCCGGGAATGAAATTCAGAAATTCGTGAGGTTTGTATAAGATTTTCTTTGGTATGGTTCCGGGCGCGTCGAAACTCGAAAGAAGACCTCATGAAGAACGTTACCCTGCGGCAGTTCCGCGTGTTCAGCGCCGTCGCCGAGCATCTCAGTTACTCCCGCGCCGCGCGTACGCTGCACGTGACGCAGCCCGCCGTCTCCCTCCAGGTGCGCGCGCTGGAGCAGGCCGCCGGAATCGCGCTCGTGGAAAAACACGGCAAGCGCCTGGTCATCACCGAAGCCGGACGCGAACTGCTGCGCCACTGGCGGAACATCGCCGGCGAGCTGAAGGAGACCGACGAGACCCTCGCCGCGCTGAAGGGCCTGCGGGGCGGACGGCTGACCGTGACGGTGACGACGACCGCGCAGTACTTCGCGTCCCGGCTGCTAGCCGCTTTCCTGAAACGCCATCCGGATGTGCGCCTGCAGGTCGAGGTCTGTAACCGGGACGCGGTGATCCGGCATCTCGTGAACAACGACGTCGACCTCGCGATCATGGGCCGGCCGCCGGAGCAACTCGGCACCGCCGCGAGCGCCTTCGCGAGCCATCCGTACGGCTTCATCGCGGCGCCCGATCATCCGCTCGCCGGCCGGCTGCGCGTCCCGCTCAAGGTTCTCGCGCGTGAACCGCTTATCGTGCGCGAACAGGGATCGGGCACGCGCGCGGTGCTCGATGAGCTGTTCGCGGCGCACGGGCTCGCGCTTGACCCGACCATGGAGATGAACGGCAACGAGGCGATCCGGCAGGCGGTGATGGCCGGCATGGGCGTGAGCTTCCTGTCCCTGCCCACCGCCAGGCTGGAGCTCGCGGCGAACCTGCTGGCCACCGTGGACGTCGAGGGATCGCCGATCATGCGCGCCTGGTATCTCGTCCACCGCGCGGACAAGCGCCTCCCGCCGGCTGCGCGGGGCTTCCATGATTTCCTGCTCGGCGAAGGTTCGCGCGCGATCGAAGCGCTGATGGGCGAGCCTTCCTTGAAAGGCCCACCGCGCAAGCGCGCGCGGGCGCGGCGCTGACCGAGCCCTGCGCCTCCTCGACCCGCGATGGCCCGACGGCCATTTCACGTCTCCTTCAGGAATTCCGTCCAGCGCACCGGCTGCGGCGCAATGCGCCCGTTTTGCACCCACTCCTGCAGCTCGCGCTTGAGGATCTTGCCGCTCGCGGTGAGCGGGAACGCATCGAGCGCGATGAAGTACTCGGGCATGTCGGCCTTCGACAGGCCGGCCGCGCGCAGGTGCTCGAGCAGCGCGTCCGGCGCGACGCGCTCGCCCTCGCGGAGAATGATCGCGAGGCATACCTTCTCGCCCAAGCGCGCATCGGCAACGCCGAACGCGGCCGCCTTTTGCACCGCGCGATGGCGGTGGGCGAGATTCTCGATATGCGCGGGGTGGATGTTGTGCCCGCCGCGGATGATGAGGTCCTTCTTGCGCCCCACGACGCGCAGGCAGCCGCGCTCATCGAGCGTGCCGAGATCGCCCGAGAGGAACCACCCGTCGCGGTTGAACGAGTCCTCGGTGGTCTCCTGGTTGTCGAAGTAGCCCAGCATGAGAAGCGCGCCGCGCGTGCCGATCTCGCCCACCGTGCCGGCCGGCACTTCGATGTCCGGGTTCTCCTGGCTGAAAATGCGCGTCTCGTAGCCGCGGCAGGCGCGGCCGCAGGTCTCGACGATGGTCTGCGCGTCGTCGGTGGGCAGCGTGTACTGGTGCGATCCGTTCTCGGTCATGCCGTAGATGTTCTGCGGCGTGATCCCCATGTCGAGAAAGGATTGCGCGACCTCGCGCGGGATCGGTGCGCCCGCCATGTAGAAAAGACGCACCGCGCCGATCCGGCCGAGCCCGCGGCGCTTCGCTTCGGCGAGCATATCGATCGCGTGCGTCGGCACGCCCATGACGTAGGTCGCGCCGCACTCGAGCGCCCAGTCGAGCGCCTTCATGCCTGGGGGCGGATCGTTCACCGCCAGCTCGAACCCGCCCGCCATCATCTGCTCCAGCGCCACCGTGCCGATGTGGTGGCTCATCGGCGAGAGGCTGAGCAGGATCGTCGAGGGGTCGTGATGCCAGTCCTCGACCATCGCGCGGCCGTTGGCAAGCAGCGTGTTGTGCGAATGCATCACGCCCTTCGGCACGCCGGTCGTGCCGGAAGTGAAGGCGAGATAGACGATCCGGTCGGGGTCGGTCTCGGGGGGAACGGAAGACTCGAGCTCGGGCCGCGGCAACGGAAAGGGCAGCATGCGCGCGTCGGCCGCCTGTGGCCCCGACAGCCCGTAGACCGCCTTTAGCGACGCGAGCGCCTGCGCGGCGGCGACGAGGTCGGCCTTGCCGGCATCCGCGCCGTAGCCCGCCTGCGCGAAGAGCGCTGCCGCGCGCGTGCGCTCGAGGAGCCGCACGATCTCGGCGACGCTGTAGTTCTGGTGCAGCGAAGGATTGCAGACGTAGCCGTTGCGCGCGCAGGCGAGCAGCACGACGACACTCTCGGCGCGCGAAGGCAGCCACACCGCGACGCGCTCGCCGCGGCGCACCCCGGTCTGGTGCAGGCTTTCGGCCGCCGCATCGACCCACCCGAGCAGCTCGCGCCAGGTGAGGCGCGAGCGCGAATCGCGCAGCGCGTAGCCTTCGGGGCGCTCGCTCGCGTGCTTTTGCAGGAGCGAATAGAGCGTGTCCTCGCGCCAGGCACGCGAGGCGTAGTAGCGCGCGGCGTCGCGGGGGTTGAGAAGGGTGAGGAGGGTGTTCACGAGCGGGGACTGTCGTTGCCGGCGCCGAGCTTGCTTTTGCCGTTATCAATCTCCGGACTTTCGCTTGTTTGCGCGTGCGCAAACAAGCGAAAGTCCGGAGACGTATGAACCCCAAGTTTCTTCACCGGCTTCATCAAGAGCGGCTTTAACGTCCGAACTTCCCCGCATCCGGCTTCCTCTTGGCGCGAAACGCCTCGCCCAGCTCGTGCGACTCCTCGCTCTCGAGGTAGCCGCGCAGGAGCAGGTCGTGCGCCATGCGCGCGAGGCCGCCGACGCCGCCGTGGCGCGCGTTGAATGCGCCCTTGATCGAGGCGAGCGCGAAAGCGCCGCGCTCGGCGAGCTCGAGCGCCATCCGGCGCGTCTCCTCGCGCAGCGTGTCATCGGGAACGACGCGGTTGATGAGCCCGATCGCGAGCGCTTCGCGCGCGGTGAGGCGCGGGTTGAGCATCCACATCTCCTTCGCCTTCTTCTTGCCGACGAGATCTTCCAGGTACCAGGTGCCGTACCCGGCGTCGAAGCTCCCCATCATTGGCCCGACCTGGCGGAACACCGCGCTTTCCTTGGCGATGGTGAGGTCGCACACCACCTGGAGCACGTTGCCCCCGCCGACCGCGTAGCCGTTCACCGAGGCGATCACCGGCTTTTGCAGCCGGTCGATCGACTCGTACATTTCCAGCGTCGGCAGCACGCCGGCGTAGAGCAGCGTCTCCTCCATGCCTTCCTTGCGCCCGCCGATGCAGAAGAACTTGTCGCCGGCCCCGGTGACGACGAGCACGCGGGTGCGCGTCTCGCGCCGCACCGCGTTGATGCAGTCGCGCACGTCGTGGCACATCTGCGGCGTGAACATGTTGCCGTCGTCGGGGCGGTTCAGGGTGAGCCAGCCGATCGGCCCGTCTTCCTCGTACAGGATCGTTTCGAATGTCACCGCGGGGTCTCCTTGGGGGTAGGTGCGACGGGCGATCGATCATAGCCCCTCCGGTGCGGGAATTGAACGGCCGGTTCGAGCGCTGCGCGCGGGGCTATCATTCGTCCACATAAGGGAGGCGGCGATGCGAAAGATCCTGGTCCTGCAAGGCGCGAACATGTCCTATCTCGGGCGCCGGGAGCCCGAGCTGTACGGCACGACGACGGCGGTCGAACTCGACGCGATGATCCGCGAGCACGCCGCGGCGCGCGGCTACTCGGTGGACATCTATTACACCCACGTCGAGGGCGAAGCGATCGCGCGCCTGTACCGGGCGGTCGACGAGGGCTGCGACGGCGCGGTGATGAACCCCGCCGGATTCCATTATGCGGGCCACGCGCTGCGCGACTGCCTGCGCGCGCTGCCCTTCCCGGTGATCGAGGTGCACATCACCAATATCGACAAGCGCGGCATGAAGTCGGTGACCGCGCAAGCCGCGCTCGGCATGATTTCGGGATTCGGATTGCGCTCCTACTTCATGGGACTCGAGGCGCTGCTGGCACGCCTCGAAACCGCGCCGCCCTCGGCTTGACCCGCCGCGCGTTTTTGCTGCACCATGACCGGCATAACTTCACACCGCCGGGGACAACGGCCGCCGCGGCCGGCACGGATGCCGGACCGCGCGCGCAATAAGCGTCACATCAATCGAGGAGACACCATGCACGGACTCAAGAAGCTCGTTACCGCAGCCATCGTCGGCGCCGCGCTGGCGCCGGGGATCGCAACCGCGCAAGACGTCGCGCCGCTCAAGATCGGCGTCGTCTCGTTCCTGTCCGGACCGGCCGCGGGGCCGTTCGGCGTCCCCGCGCGCAACGCCGCGGAGATCACCTTCGAGATGCTGAACGGCGGCAAGTGGCCTGCGCCTTACGCCGCCAAGGGATTCGGCGGCGCGCCGCTGCAGATGCAGCTGGTCGACGAGTCGGGCGGCACGACCGTGCAGGTGACCGAGTTCCGCAACCTGGTGCAGCGCGACAACGTCGACCTGGTGATCGGCTACATCTCGAGCGGAAGCTGTCTCGGCATCGCGCCGGTGGCCGAGGAGCTGAAGAAGCTCACCGTGTTCTTCGATTGCGGCACGCCGCGCATCTTCGAGGAAAGGAGCTACAAGTACGTGTTCCGCACCGCCTCGACCGCGACCATGGACAGCGTCGGCGCGGCGCTCTACGTGAAGGATCTCAAGCAGGGCAAGATCAAGACCATCGCCGGCCTGAACCAGAACTACGCCTGGGGCCAGGACTCCTGGGGTGACTTCGAGCTGTCCATGAAGCAGCTGGTGCCGGGCGCGAAAGTCGTGACCTCGCAGATGCCCAAGCTCTTCGCCGGGCAGTACAACGCCGAGATCTCGACGATCCTCGCCGCCAAGGCGGACGTGGTGCACTCGAGCTTCTGGAACGGCGACCTCGAGGCGTTCATCCTGCAGGCGGGCCCGCGCGGCCTGTTCAAGAGGAGCACGGTGATCCTCACCACGGGCGAGACCGCGATGTACAAGCTCGCGGACCGCATCCCGGACGGCGTCGTGATCGGCGCGCGCGGACCCTACGGCCCGTACGCCCCGGACAACGAGCTGAACCGGTGGTTCTCGACGACCTTCGAGGACCGCTACGGCGTGCCGCCCAATTACGCCGCGTACCAGATGGCACAGGCGATCCTCGGCACGAAGGCGGCGTGGGAGAAGGCGCAGATCGCGAACGGCGGCAAGCGCCCGAGCACCGACCAGGTGATCGCGGCCTTCGAGCGTCTGACCTTCGAAAGCCCGGCGGGCAAGGTCGAGATGGCGATCGGCGCGGGCCACCAGGCGATCACCGAGACCGCCTACGGCGTGACCAAGAAGGTCAAGGGCAAGATGACGATCGCCAACATCAAGCGCTACCCGGCGGCGATGGTCAACCCGCCCGACGGCGTCAAGGCCGCGGACTGGATCGCAAACGGGTTCAAGAAGTAAGCGATTCGACTGACGAACGGCTGCCCCTCGGGCAGCCGTTTTTGCGTCGCGGGGAAGCGTGGACCAACTCGTAGCCGTCCTCATCGACGGCATCATCTATTCGGCGTGGCTGTTCGTCGCGGCGGTCGGGCTGACGCTGATCTACGGCGTCATGAAGATCATCAACGTGACGCACGGCAGCTTCTACGCGCTCGGCGCCTACGCCGCCGCCTCGATCACCGGCGCGTTGCTGGCGAAGGGCATGCCGCCCTCGCTCTCGTACCTGGTGCTGTTCGGCTCGGCGGTGCTCGTCGCGGTGGTGGTCGCGCCGCTCATCGAGCGCGGCATCCTGCGCTTCATGTACGTCAAGGACGAGGTGGTGATCTTGCTCATCACCTATGCGCTTTTCCTGATCCTGGAAGACACCATCAAGCTGATCTGGGGCGTGAGCCCGTATTTCATCGCCGAGCCCTACGGGCTGCTCGGCAGCTTCGAGGTCCTTGATCTCATCTATCCGTACTACAACCTGATCCTGGTCGGCGTGGCGATCGTCTGCGGCGTGGGACTCGCCTGGATGCTGAACCACACGCGCACCGGCAAGCTGCTGGTCGCGGTGATCCACGACACCGAGGTGAGCCGCGCGATGGGCATCAACGTCGAGCGGATGTACGTGTTCACCTTCACCTTCGGCTCGCTCTTGGCGGCGATCGGCGGCGCCTTCACCGCGCCGACGGTGTCGGTGGTGCCGGGCCTGGGAATCGAGGTGATCGTGCTCTCGTTCGCCGTGGTGGTGATCGGCGGCCTGGGGAGCCTGCCCGGCGCGGCGCTCGGCGCCGTCATCGTCGGCCTGGTGCGCTCGGCCACCATCCACTACCTGCCGCAAGTGGAGCTCTTCGTGATCTACCTGGTGATGGCGATGGTGCTCGCGTTCCGGCCGAGGGGCCTTTTCAGCATCGCCGAGGCGAGGAAGATTTGAAGCCCGACCGCACGCCGCGCACGCTGCTCCTGATCCTCGTCGCGATCCTCGCCATCGGGCCGTTCGCGCCGCAGTGGACGCTGTTCCTCGTCACCGTCGCGCTCGCCAAGGGGCTGGTGGTGCTCGGCCTGATGATGCTGCTGCGCTGCGGGCTGGTCTCCTTCGGCCAGGCGCTCTATTACTGCCTCGGCGCCTATGCCGCCGGCATGCTCGGGCGATTGTGGGAGGTAAGCGGCGTGTTCACGCTGATGCTCGCCGGTATGGCGGCATCCGCCCTGGTCGCCTTCGTGCTCGGGTTTCTCCTCGCGCGCTACCGCAGCATCTTTTTCGGGCTGCTCAGCCTTGCGATCTCGATGATCCTGTACGGGCTGCTGGTGAAGACCGAGACGCTCGGCTCGAGCGACGGATTCAACGTGCTGCCTTCGACCCTCTTCGGCTGGCGCCCCGCGGACGCCTGGGTGCGCTATTCGGTGCTGGCGGTGGCGGCGGTGGTGGCCGTGATCGCCGCGCTCGCGGTGCACCGCTACCTCGGCACGCCGCTCGGCCGGCTCGCGCCGGCGATCAAGGACAACGAGATCCGCGTCGAGTACATGGGCGCCTCGGCGCGCACCGCGATCCACGTCAAGTACGTGATCGCGGCGGCGCTGGCAGGCCTCGGCGGGGCGCTCGCAGCGACCACCGTCGGGCACATCGACCCGGAGATGGCCTACTGGACCACCTCGGGCGAGTTCATCTTCATTACCATCCTCGCGGGCACCGGCAGCGTGATCGCGCCGTTCCTCGGCGCGCTCATCTTCGGCATCATCCAGACGGTGGCCTTCGACATCTCGCCCAACACCTGGCAGATGGTGCTCGGCGCCTCGCTCCTCGCGGTGATCGTGTTCCTGCCGCAGGGGCTGTGGTCGCTGTTCCGGCGGCGCAAGGCGGCCTGAGATGGCGGCGATCCTCGACGCGGAAGGCCTGAACAAGAGCTTCGGCGCGGTCATCGCGGCGAACAGCATCAACGCGGCCATCGAGCGCGACTCGGTGGTCGGGCTGATCGGCACCAACGGCGCCGGCAAGACCACGTTCATCAACATGATCACCGGCTACTTGAAGCCCGACAGCGGCCGCATCCACTACGAGGGTCGCGACATCACGCGGCTCGCGCCGCGCGACATCACGCGCCTGGGCATCTGCCGCTCGTTCCAGATCCCGCAGCTCTACGCCTCGCTCACCGCGTTCGAGAACATGATGATCGGCATCGGCGTGGTGCTGAGTAACGCCGGCCGGGGCGGTTTTTTCTCGCGCGGCGAGCCGCTCGTGCCGGGCTACGACCTGCCCGCGGAAGAGGTCGCCGAGCGCCTCCTCGAGCGCTTCGGCCTCGCCGAGTACCGCGACAAGAACGCGCAGGTGCTGCCGGGCGGGGTGAGGAAGCTGCTCGACATCGCGCTCACCATGGTGGCGAAGCCCAAGATCCTGCTGCTCGATGAGCCCACCAGCGGCGTCTCGGCGGAGGAGAAGTTCGAGATCATGGAGATGATCATGAAGGCGGTGCGCGCCGAGAGCATCACGGTGCTCTTCGTCGAGCACGACATGGAGGTGGTGAGCCGCTTCGCCGAGCGCGTGCTCGCGTTCTACGACGGGCGCATCATCGCCGACGCCGCGCCCGAGGTCGCGCTCAACGATCCCGAGGTCAAGCGCTACGTGGTCGGCGGCGAGCTGCACCGCATGGACGAAGAGAAGGCGCGGCCCCGTGCTTAAGATCGACGGCGTCGACGTTTCGATCCAGTCGGTGCAGATCCTGCGCCGCGTCTCGCTCGATTTGCCCACGGGCACCATGGCGGGCCTCATCGGGCGCAATGGCGCCGGCAAGACCACGCTCATGAAGAGCATCATGGGCATCCTCAAGGTGTCG
>JBFGLA010000088.1:0-9470 GCA_041576355.1 Burkholderiales bacterium | reverse complement strand
TGCTGCCGGACACGGTCCAGGCGGTGATCCGGGCGCGCCTGGACCGGCTCGACGAGGGTGCCAAGGACCTGGTGGCGCGCGCGTCGGTGATCGGGCGCGTATTCGACCAGCGCATACTGGGCCGGATATGTGGCGGCTGGATCCGCCTCGAGGAATCGCTCGATTCGCTGCAGGACCAGGAAATCGTCAATCAGACCAAGATCGTTCCGGCGCCCGAGTACAGCTTCCGGCACGTGCTCACCCGGGAGGTCGCCTACGATGCGCTGCCGCAGCAGCAACGCAGGCAGCTGCACGAGGAGGCCGGCCTCGCGATCGAGGAACTCTACCCCGAGCGGCTCGCCGAGAACGCGCCCATCCTGTCGTACCACTACGCATGCAGCGCGCGCGCGGACAAGGCCGTCCGGTTTGCGCTTCTCGCGGGCGAGCGCGCCGCGAGTCTGTATGCCAACACCGAGGCGAGCGCGTATTTCCGGGACGCTCTCGCCCTCGCGAAAGCGCTGCCCGATTCGGCGGACACCAAGCAATGGCAGATCGATGCGATCCTCGGACTGGTCGCCACGGACACTGCGCCTCGGGCCGGCGAGCACGACCGCGAGCACCTGGAGCAGGCGTATCGCTACAGCGAGGCGCTGAACGACCGGCGCCGGATGACGCAGGTTCTCTACTGGCTCGGCAGAAATTTCTACGTCCGCGCTCAGCTGCAGCGCGCGATCGAGTATACGCAACGAAGCCTGGAAATCGCCGACGAGGTCGGCGAGGCGAGCCTCGCCGCGCCGCCCGTGCACCTGATGGGACGCGTCTACTGGCAGCTGTCGGACTTCGCCAAGTCGGCGCAGATGATGGAGCGCAGCGTCGAGCAGATGCGGCAGCTTGGAAACCGGAACGAAGAATCCACGGCAGCCGGATTCGTGAGCGCTCTGTTCGGTTACATGGGCGAGTTCGCAAAGGCGTTGCCGTATTCGGAGCGCAGCATCAGGCTGGCGCAGGATCTGAAGAACCCCTTCGCGGAGGCCGCGGGGTTCCATTACCGGGGCATCATTCGCGACCAGCAGGGGCTCTGGGACTCGGCAATCGCGGACTACACGAACGCGCGGAGCATCGCCGGCGCCGCGAACGATGCGTTTCGCGTGTACATGGCGAAGTATATGGAGGGGCGGTCGCGCTACATGGGCGGGGATCCCGAGCGGGGGCGCAAGCTGCTCGAGGAGAGCATCGCGCTCGCGGGCGAGCTGGGGACCACGTTTCTGCTCGGGCAGGTGAAGATCTTCCTTGCTGCCTGCCGCATGAGCACGGGCGATGTCGAGCCGCTGCGCGCGCTATGCGCCGAAGGGATGGACCTTGCGCGCAAGGCGGGCGACCGGTTCACCGAGGCGCTTGCGCTTCGAACCCTGGCCGAAGGCGTGCTGTGGCGCGCTGCGCGCGACACCGATGAGGCGCTTCAGGCCGTCAAAGACGCGATCCGCATCCAGGAGGACATCGGCGCCAAGCCCGAACTGGCGCGCAGCCACGTGAGCCTCGCGTGCATCCACAGGGCGGGCGGAAACGAGCGCGAGGCCAAGGCCTGTCTCGAGGAGGCGATACGGCGGTTCGGAGAGCTTGGCATGAGCTGGGACAGCGACCGGGCCAGGCAAATCTTCGCAGCCTAGATCCCGCGAGTCTGCAGCGATATCCGGCAATCGGCGCCGTGGCACATGACGGCGTGCAACAGCCGTTCGACGTCCGCCATGCTGAACGGCAGGGTGTGCAGCGGTATCACCCAGCCGGAAGACTGTCGCGGTCCGGCCGCCAACGCAGGGTCCTCACCGTCGACGAATTCGAGCACGCGGCGGAAGGCATGGTCGATCGGCTTATCGCCGGGCAGAGGCGGTAGCGGCTCGATGCGCGGCTGCTGGAAACAGTGCACGTTGTAGGACTCGTCGGCCGCCATCGTACAGCGCCAGTGGATTGGCGCTTGCGCTCCGTCAGCCGGCGGCTGCGCGCGCGCACCGAACGGCGTGAGGGCGGCAGCAAGGGTAACGAGCGCGGCGGTGTGCAACGACGACGGCATGACCTCGGACAGATGCGAAATTGTCTGAGGTCAAGTTAAGCGAATCGCGGCGATTGTTGGCGGTCGGATGACGCAGGGGTTTTGTGTCCAATTCACCTCTTCAGGGAATCCGGCGGATACCCGTGACTCGAGTGTGGAAACTGCTTTCGCACCGAACCCGATCGAGGCCGAGCGCGGCCGTGCCGCCGGGGCGGGCCTACCAGTTCGCCGGCAGCTTCTTGTGCACCGTGATGCGCTTGCCCTCGACCGAGATGTAGCCGCCCGTGCACAGATCCTTGACGATCCGGCTCACCATCTCGCGTGAGCCGCCGATCCGGGCAGCGATGTCGTGCTGGGTCAGCCGCTCCGGAACCAGGCGCTCGCCGTTCTGCTCCACTGCGTGCTCATCGATGAACTTGACGAATCGGCTGTAGACGTCTTTGCGTGCGAAATCGAGCGCTTTGTCGGTCAGGACGCGCACCATGCCGATGAGCCGGTCAATCAGATCACGTGCGAAGGCCGGATTGTGCTCGAGCAGTCCTTCGACGTCGCCGCGGGGAATCACGAAACAGCGGCTCGGTTCCAGTGTGACGATCGATGCCGAGCGCGGGCCGCCATCGAGCACCAGCTCGCCGAAATAATCGCCCGATCCGATGGTCTGCAGAACGACTTCCTTGCCGGTGTCATCGCTGACGCATGCCTTGACGCGCCCTTCGAGCAGAACGTAGAGCGAGTCCGTTGCGTCCCCTTCGTTGACCACGACGGCACTCTTCGGAAAGCTCCGCACCGCGCCATGAGGCGCGAGGGCGCGCAGCTCGACTTCATCCAGATTCGCGAACGGACCGGCGACGTTGCGCATGACGGGGACTCGGGTGTGGGTTATCCGTGAGCTGAAGTCTGGCACGGCCGGCATCGATTCGCCACCGCCGGAGCGGATCTGCGGCCGACCTTGTCGCCGATCGGGGCGGTTGCCGCCCGGTATTCCGGAGAAATCCGGCGATTTGACATTTCCTCACACGGGAAAAGGGGCGGCAACCCGAGCCCTGACACATCCTTTCACCGGACGAGGCGGCGCAGGAGTAAAAAGCGCATGACGGAGCCGCGATATGGCTGCGAACTTTGGCAGGAGTGAAGAATGAATACAGTCAACATGGAATCGAATGTCGTCAGCAGCCGCTCGGGCGTGCCCGCGCTCTCCGAAGCGCGCATCGCACCGGCCGTTGCGGCGGCAACCGCGTTTCTGATTTTCGTCGTCATCGCATCGCAGACGGCGAACCCGCTCACCTTTCTGGTGGGCATGACACCGATGGCCTGGGTCGCGATAGAGGGCGCCTGGCGCTTGTTCCGCTAGCACTACGCCGCTCCGGGGCGTGCGCAGCCAGCGGCGCCCCTTCTGCCTTCCCGCGCCGGTCCCGCCTGCGCGTGCGCGGTGCAACATAGGCCGCGCTTATTCCTCCTTCAGCACAAACGTTCGCCGAGTCTACGCGCGTCGTCTAGATTTGCTCGACCTGCCGCACACTACATGACGACGCGCGGGCCGGCGGCGGGGTTGCGGCCTGCCTCGACGAGGAGGACGCCTCTCATGGAGCATCGCTATGCCCCTTTGCCGGCACATCACATGGACGCCGGCACGACCTTCCAGCAGCCGCTGCTGCCCGAGCCCAAGCCCGTCGCGCTCGATGATCCCGCCCTCGAGGTGATGACTGACTTCCAGAAGGTGCGCGCACTCACGGTACCCGCGGAGACGTCCATGGACTACGCATACGAGCGAATGCGCTCGAACCGGGTCCATCTGCTGCTGGTCGTCGACGAGCGCAACGAGATGCTGGGGCTGATCACCTCCACCGATGTCGAGGGTGAGAAGCCGGTGCGGCTGGTGCAGGAGCGCGCCGTTGGCCGCGACGAGTTGCTGGTCGCCGATGTGATGACGCCGCGCGAGCGGCTCGAGGTCATCGAGTTCGACGACGTGCAGCGCGCGCGGGTCGGTCAGGTGGTGGCGACGCTGCAAGCAGTCGGGCGACAGCACGCGATGATCGTCGATCGCGATGAGCACGGTCGGTAGCGCGTGCGCGGCCTCTTCTCGGCTAACCAGCTTGGCCGCCAACTGGGAACGGTGATCCACGCGCTGGCGGTGGCGCGCAGCTTCGCCGAGATCGAGGAAGCGTTGGCACACTAGCCCGCGCGGGGGGATCGGCGCGCGTGCAGCCAGCGCCAGAGAGCGCCCTGGGGGGATACTTCGCCGTGCAGCACGTAGTGCATGTTGCCTTCGTCGCACAGCAGCCAGCGCTGGCGGTTCTCCACGCGGCGGCGCCCGCAGAACAGGATCCGGTCTCCCGCCGATAGCGCGAGCTCCCCGGCCGGCAGCAGCTCTTCCTCGTCACCGCGCAGGTGCAGCAGCGGCAGCGCGTCCAGCCGCTGCTCCCGGTCGCGCGCATCGGCGAGCAGATGCTCCATGCGCACGGGCTCGCCGCTCTTCAGCGCGGCGCAGAGCGCGGGCGCCTCGTCGTCCGAAAGCTCCACGCACCACATTTCGGGCACCACGCTGCCGATGACTGGGCGCAGCCGCTCGATCAGCGTCCTCGCCCAGTCGTTGTTCTTGCGGCGGGCGAGGCGGAGGAACTCGGTCAGCATGGGCGTGCTGACCGTCGCCAGGATGCGCCGCGCGACGGCGCGCGAGCGCTGCATCGTGAGATCGACCCTGGCCGCCTCGAATATGGCGTCGTTCTCGCGCAGGTTCTGGCGCGCGACCGTGAACAGCTGCGGATTGAGCGCCTTGGCCGTCATGACGATGGACAGGTTGTTCGCATCGTCGTCGGTGCCGGCGACGATGCCGACCGCCTTGTCGATGTGCGCCTCGCGCAGGGTGACGGCTTCGGTGCCGCGGCCCACGACCACATCCTCCGGCGCTTCGGTGCGCTCCGGATCGTATTCGACGATCGTGGTCTGCACGCCCTCGAACTGGAGATACCGGCTTACCGCCTTGCCGAAGCGACCGTAGCCGCACAGCACCCACCTGCCGCGCGGCGGGTCGATGCGCTCGGCGAGCAGGGTCCCCGGCATCGAGGTCAGCCATTCGTACAGGAGGTGCATATCGGGCGAATGCAGCGCCAGCGCGAGCCGCTCGGCGAAGGAGTCGAACGGGTTGATGGCGACATCGGTGCCGAAGGACTCCATGTTGGCCTCGATCTCGTGCGTCTGCGCCCGGCAGACCACTTTGATCCGGGGCGCGAGCAGCTTGCACGAGATCGCGATCTTCAGGTTCACCTGATCCGATCCGCACAGGGCGATCACGCCGGCGCAGCGGGGGTGCCTGAGGCCGGCCATGAGCAGGATCGCCGGCAGGGCGGCATCGGCGGCGAGCGCCGGAACGTATCCCGGGAGATCTTCCAGGGTGAGATCGTTGATCCGCTCCTGGCGGATGTCGATGACGACTGCGCGGTGGCCGCGGTGCGCGAGCGCGTGCAGCACCACCGCGCCGGTATCGCCGTATCCGCATACCAGGAAGAACGGCTCGCTCATGCGCCGCACCGCGGCGGCGAAACGACTCTCGCCGATCACCTGCTTGAGGGCGGGGTCGCGCACCATCGCGATGAGGGCGCCGATCGCGTACAGCCAGGCGACGATCGAAACGTACATGGAAAACGTCACCCATAATCGCTGCGCGTCGGTGAACGGGTGCGGCAGCTCGCCGAAGCCGGTCGTGGTCGCGGTGTAGGTGATGACGTAGAAAGCGTGGAAGAACGTGAGGGAGTGCGGCCGACCTTGCGCGTCGAGACCCGGCATCAACACGAGCCCAAGGACAGCGACGGCGTAGATCGCGATCAGGACGAGCAGCGGCAGCCGCATCCGCCGCAGAACGAGAAAGAGCGCTTTGTTGGTCATCCGCGAAACGCGGCGCCTAGCGCCGCAGGAGCGAGATCTCGACCACGAGCAGCACGACCGATATCGCGTTGGCGAGCAGGGCACCGCCGGCGAGCGACACGATCACGACCATCGTCGGCCCGGTGAGCCCGGCGCCGGTCACGTGCACGGCGAGCGTCCAGACGAGCGCGGCGGCGATCAGCTCGAGATCGGCAACGAGGCTCGTGGCGAGGAGAACTGCGCCCATCTGGGTGCGCTCGCCGAACTTGAACACCGTCGCGATCAGGTTCACCACGATGGTGGCGAACAGCTCGTACACGTTGTGGTGGTCCGGATTGTCGATTTCGCCTAGGAAAAAGCCGAAATTGAGCGTCAGGGCAAGGACGATGAAGAAGCTGAAGATGACTTTCTCGATGTTCATTCGTGCACCTCGTGCGGGCCCGGGACGGCAAAGATACACCGTCCGCGTCGATTCGCCTCGAATCTCCTATACTTGGGGCGTCGCGTGCAACGATCGCACAGGGGGAACTGGAATGAGACACACGCTGCCGGAATTTCTCGCGCACGCCATCGCCATGGAGCAGGAGGCCGCCGACCGGTATCTGGAGCTGGCTGACATGATGGAGGCGCACCGCAACGACGAGGTCGCGACGATCTTCCGCGATATGAACCGGTACTCGCTGATGCATCGCGACGAGATCCGGGCGCGGGTCGGTTCGATCGAGCTGCCCGAGCTCAAGTCCTGGCAATACCGCTGGCGTACGCCGCCCGAGGTCGGGGGCGAGGAAGCCTTCGACACCGTGCTGGAGCCCTACAATGCGCTTCGATACGCGCGTGAGAACGAGGTGCGCGCCATGCAGTACTACGGCACGGTCGCGGAGGAGGCCGAGGATGCGGAAGTGCGGCGCCTGGCGAGCGAATTTTCCGCCGAGGAGAAGGAGCACGTCGCCGCGCTCGAGCAGTGGCTCGCCCGGACGCCGAGACCGTCCGCGACCTTTCAGGACGATCCCGATTCCCTGCAGCCGCACGGCTGACTCATGTTGCCGTCGTTCGCCCTGATCGGCTTCGGCGAGGCCGGGCAGGCGCTCGCCGAGGGGCTGCGCGGCGAAGGTGCGGCGTCGGTCGCCGCGTGGGACATCCTGTTTCCGGAGGAGCGCGCGGGGGCGAGCCTGCGCGCCGCCGCGGATCGCTTCGGCGTGCGCAGGGCAGCGAATACGCTCGACGCCGTGCGCGGCGCCGACCTCGTCATCGCGGCAGTCACCGCCTCGTCGAACCTGGACGCGGCGCGCCAGGCGGCGCCGGGGCTCGCGCCGGCGCAGTTCTACATCGACATCAATTCCGTGTCCCCGGGCCGCAAACGCGAGGCGGCGGCGATCGTCGGCGGGCGCGCGCGCTTCGTCGGCATGGCGGTGATGGCGCCGGTGCATCCCTTACGCCACAAGACGCCGGCGCTGATCTCGGGCGAGGCGGCATCCGAGCTGCTCCCGATTCTCAGGCGCTGCGGCATGGACATCGAGGCGGTCGGAGCAGATGCCGGCGCGGCGAGCGCGATCAAGATGGTGCGCAGCGTGATGATCAAGGGGCTCGAAGCGCTGACGCAGGAGTGCTTCCTCGCCGCGCGCCTCGCCGGCGTGGAGGAGAGGATCATCGCCTCGCTCACGCAAACCTTTCCCACGCTCGACTGGGCGGGGATCGCCGACTACAACCTCGAGCGCATGGCGAGCCACGGCATCCGCCGCGCTGCGGAGATGCGCGAAGTGTGCGAGACGCTGGCGGAGCTCGGAGTCGATCCGGTGATGACTCGCGCCACGGTCGAGCGCCAGCAGCGCACTGGCGATGCGAAACTCAAGGAGACATTCGGCGGCAGGGTGCCGCAGAGCCGCGAGGCGATCCTCGCCGAGCTGATCGAGCGCGCGAAGGGATCGCTCGCCTGAACGGCGAGAGCATCTCGTTCGCAACGTCCGGGCGGGGGTAACCCGGCGGCGGTGCCGCCGCCGGGAAGCCGTTCGCGATGCGACTAGGCTCAGAGCGACGCTGGGCGCCGCGGCAGGCCGAGCGCGTCCTGCGCCGCCCAGACGTATTTCATATCGACAAATCTGCGCCAGTCGAGGTTCTTAGACACTTCTCCGGTCTCGGCCAAGTCGGCGACGAACCGGTCCATGACCGCCGCGCTCTCGAAGCCCCCGTCACGGCTGAGCTGGTCGAGCTCGACCTTGTACAGGTTCACGAACGCCGGCGGGATCTTGAACCCCAGATCGATCATGATCTTGTAGGCGCGGTCCTTGTTCGCCGGGTTGAAGAGCCACTGGCGGGCCCTGAGGTCGGCCCGCACCCAGGCATAGGCGGTCGCCTCGTTCTTCGCGAGCCACGCGCCCATGGCGGCGAAGCCCTCCTGCGGCGCGGCGGTCAGCTGCTCGAACAGGAACTTGCCGCCGGCTTTCTCGAGCCCGGCGCGGTGGCGCGGAAACATGCTGGCGCCGTCGAGGGTGCCGTTGATGACCCCGAGCAGGCGGTTGTCGGAGGCGCCGGAGGTGGGCACGAACTGGACGTCCTTGTCGGGATCGAGGCCCATCCTCTTGACCGCCTGGCGCATGACCCACGTGTTGCGGCCGTCGAGCTTGCCGCCGGAGATCTTCCCGCCCTTCAGGTCCGCGGGCGTGTTGATGCCCTTTCGGACGCCCATGATCCACCATTCGCTGTCGCGGTGTAGCGAGATCATCTTGATCGGCAGGTTGCTCGCGTTGCCGGCACCGAAGAACACGCTCGTGTCGCCGTGGGTGATGTCGAGACTGCCGCCGATCAGGCCGGGGATGTATTCCTCGGACAAGATCACCTCGAAATCCTGGATGCCGACGTCCTGCATGTAGCCGAGCGCCTGCGCCAGCCGGTAGGACCACTGGGTGGCGTAGTTGGGATTGAACTCTCCCATCTTCAGCGACTTCAGGTTGGCCATGACGTTCTCGACGCTGGGCGTCTGCGCGCCCGCGCGGCCGATGGTCGACGCGGCGATCATGGTGCCGAGCACGCCGGCTCCGCCGCGCATGAGGAACTCCCGCCGCGGCAGGCGGATCTGCGGTTTTCTTTTCATGCCTTTCCCTCCTCCTTGCTGTGAAGTGTTTCGTTTCGGACGGCTGCGCTATGAGACCTCACACGCTATTCACCCGTCGCCAGGGCGCAACATGCGCCTCCAGCGAGCGGGTTGCCTGGATCAGGGTGAGCGACACCACCACCAGCACCAGCAGCACGGCGTACATGAGCGCGGAATCGAAAGTGTCCGCCGCGCGGCGGATGAGAAAGCCGAGTCCCTTCGAGCCGCCGAAGATCTCGGCGATGATGACGCCGATCAGTCCGCGCCCGATGCCCTGCTGGATTCCGGAGATGATGAAGGGCAGCGTGTAGGGGAAGACCACCTTCAGATAAAGCTCGTAGCGGCTCGCGCCGAACACCCGGGCGGCGGAGAGCAGCGATTGCTCCGTCGTTTTCACGCCCGCCCAGGCGTTGATGATGATCGGGAATACCGCCGAGAGCACGATGATCGTGACCTGCATCTTGACCGTGAATCCGAGGAACAGGATGAACAGCG
>JBFGLA010000087.1:0-9477 GCA_041576355.1 Burkholderiales bacterium | reverse complement strand
TCGCTTATCGCAAGGGGCGTATGGTGAGCGATACCGGACTGCGAAGAATCTCGAATGCTTGGCGGCCATGGCGGTCCGTAGCGACGTGGTACCTGTGGCGCTCGCTCGACCCCGTGCCGGTCGAATACTGAATTCCGGGGTTGGCGGTAAAATGCGCCGCGAATGAAGACCACCTTCTTGGATTTCGAGCAGCCGATTGCCGAGCTGGAACAGCGCATCGAGGAGCTTCGTTACGTTCAAGACGACTCGGCGGTGGACATCTCCGAGGAGATCGAGCGCCTCAGCAAAAAGAACCAGGCGCTGACCAAGGATATCTACGCCAAGCTCACGCCTTGGCAGGTCGCGCAGGTCGCGCGTCACCCGCAGCGGCCTTACATGCTCGACTACGTCGGCATGGTCTTTACGCACTACGAGGAGCTGCACGGCGACCGCGCGTTCGCGGATGACGCGTCGATCGTGGGCGGGCTGGCGCGCTTCAACGGCGAGGCGTGCATGGTCATCGGACACCAGAAGGGGCGTGATACCAAGGAGAAGATTCTGCGTAACTTCGGCATGCCCAAGCCGGAGGGGTACCGCAAGGCGCTGCGCCTCATGAAGCTCGCTGAGAAGTTTGGGCTGCCGGTATTCACCTTCGTCGACACGCCGGGTGCCTACCCGGGCGTCGATGCCGAGGAGCGCGGCCAATCGGAGGCGATCGGCCACAATTTATATGTGATGGCGGGTCTGCGAACGCCGATCATCGTGACGATCATCGGCGAGGGGGGGTCGGGCGGCGCGCTCGCTATCGCCGTCGGCGATGTGACGCTCATGCTCCAGTACGCCACCTACTCCGTGATTTCGCCCGAGGGATGTGCGTCGATTCTCTGGCGCAGTGCCGAGAAGGCCCCGGAAGCCGCCGATGCGCTCGGAATCACCGCGAGCCGTCTGAAAACCCTAGGGCTGATCGACAAGATCGTTCCGGAGCCGCTGGGGGGCGCGCACCGCGACCCGCAGGCCGCGGCCAGCGCGCTCAAGAAAGCGCTTGCCGAGGTCCTCAAGCAGCTGCAGGACAAGAAGCCGAAAGAGCTCGTCGAGGAGCGCCTCGAGCGTTTGATGGGCTATGGCAAGTTCAGGGAAGTCACGGAAAAGTAGTCCCGGGGATCGACGCGCGGTTCGTCCTGCGCCGGTGGCGGGAGCGCGGCCGAGCGCGGCGCGGCACTCGAAGCGGGTCGATCCGCTCGATGCGGCGGAGCGCGTTCTTTCTGATGTCAACGGCTTGCGCGGGAGCAGGCTCGCCGCCGCCGTGTCAGGCGGCGTGGATTCAGTGGTGCTTCTCCATGTGCTGCGCGCTTTGTCGAGCAAGCTCGGGTTCGAGCTGCGCGCGGTTACCGTGCATCATGGGTTGAGCCCGAACGCCGATGCGTGGTCGAAGTTCGTGCGGCGCCTATGCCGTCGCTGGAGCGTGCCGCTCGCGACGCGGCGCGTTACGGTCCTGAAACGCGGCAAGGGTATTGAGGGTGCGGCCCGGGACGCCCGATACGCCGCGCTCGCCCGGCTTCCCGTTGATGCGGTAGCGCTCGCGCACCATCTCGACGATCAAGCGGAAACCGTGCTGCTCAACCTCCTGCGCGGAGCCGGCGTGCGTGGCGCGAGTGGAATGCGGGCGGTCACGCAATGGGGGCGATCGGGTGGTCCGAGGAGGCTGCTCAGGCCCTTTCTCGCTGTGGCCAAGGAGGACCTATTGACGTACGCGCAGACGCACCGCTTGCAGTGGGTCGACGACGAGTCGAATCGCGACGAGACCTTTGCCAGGAATTTCGTTCGCTTGCGCGTTGGACCTTTGCTGGCGCTGAGATTTCCGCAATGGCGCGAATCGTTTGCACGCGCGGCAGGGCATTTCGCGGATGCCGACCGTTTGCTGTGCGCCATCACAAGGGAAGAGACTTCACTGACGGCGGCGCGCTTGCGCGAAATGGACCCGGCGGCCGCCAGATTACGTCTGCGCGAGCAACTCAACGCTTACGGCTTGCGCGCGCCGGCCGCGAGGACGCTGGCCGAAATGCTGCGCCAGATCGCAACGGCGGCGCCCGATGCGAGCGTTGCGATCGAGCATGACGGTGCGGTCGTTCGCGTCTACCGCGGTGAGGTTTTGATTACCCGGGGTGCATCGCCGAGTTTCGGTCCGGTGAGCTGGCAGGGCGAGCCGCGGGTTCCGTTGCCGGAACTGGGCGGCGAGTTGCGATTCAGGCGATCGCGCGGCAACGGCATCGATGTTCGACGCCTGAACGGACGTTCCATCACGATACGTCTGCGCGGTGGCGGCGAGCGCTTTCGCCCCGATGCGCGCCGGCCGCGTCGAACGCTGAAGAATCTCTTCCAGGAAGCGGGAATTCCGTCCTGGGAGCGCGATCGGCTGCCGCTGCTGTATAGCCGCGGCGTGCTGGTCTGGGCGCCGGGCCTCGGCGTGGATGCCGGGTATCGCGTCGGTTCGTCGGGGGTCGGCGTGCTGCCGGAATGGATCAAGTCCGCCCCGCGGGCCGCTCCGCGGCGCGGGAGGAGCGCTCGTCAGGGGGGGCGGGCGGCGGCACGACAGGGGATTAAATGCTTCTGATGCGTTCCCGTTGATATGCGCCAAGGGCGGATGCTTGCGTCCGATTTTCTCTCTGCTATCCTTCTCTGATTGTCACATACTCAGACCATCATTGGAGGATCGTAATGCGTTACTCACCATGGGTGCGGATCGCGGCCGGTTTCGCCGCCCTTGCGCTCGCTTCAGGCGCCGCGTTCGCACAGGCCAAGCCGAATCCCGCTTGGCCGAGAACGCTCACGCTCGGTACAGCGTCGGTCGGGGGCACCTATTTCGTGTATGGCCAGGTGTGGGCCAGCCTCGTCAACGAGAAGATCGGAACCAGCATCAGCACGCAGCAGACCCAGGGTCCGAACCAGAACATCATTCTCGCGGATGCGCGCCAGATCGATTTCGGCATGACCACCATGGGCGTCGCGTTGCAGGCCTGGGAGGGCACGGGTGACTGGACCAAGGGCAAGAAGTTCCGCAACATTCGCGCGACTTTCCCGATGTACGACACGCCTTTCCACTTTATCGCGCTCGAGAAGTCCGGCATCAAGTCGGTGAAGGATCTCGTGGGCAAGAAGGCAGGCGTAGGACCGCGCGCCGGAACCTGCGGCACCTACTTCCCGCTCATGTTCAAGGCGCTCGGAGTGAATACGACGGTGCGAAACGGGCAGGCCTCCGACATGGCTGCAAATCTGCAGGACGGCCTGATTGACGCCTTTCCTTTCTGCGCCGGGATACCGATCGCGGCGTTTTCCGAGCTCGAGACCACGAACAAGGTCCGCTTCTTTACCTTCACCGACGACGAGATCAAGAAGCTGAAAACCGCGCTGCCCGAGCTTTCGGACTCGCTGATTCCGAAGGGGACCTACAAACAGCTTGCCGACGATCACAGGACTGTCGGAGTCTTCAATTTCGGCATTGCGCACAAGGATCTGCCCGAGGATCTCGTGTACAGCGTCGTCAAGGCCGTGCTCGAAAACAACGCGCAGTTGGTGAAAGGGCATGCGGCTGCGAAGGAAACTCTGCTCGCAAACTGGGACCGGAACACGTTCCTGCCGTTCCACCCCGGGGCCGTGCGCTACTACAGGGAAAAGGGACTCAAAGTTCCGGCGCATCTGGTCGGAAACTGAGTCGACATCGATGCCGAGCCGCGTTGCGAGAACCGCAGCGCGGTTTCTTTTTGGGGAGGCTGGGATTTGAGCGTGCCTGCAGAGGAGGTGATCAAGCCGCCGCACGCGGAGGAGGAATTCGCCGGCAACAAGCGCGAGCTGCGCCGAGTTGAGGCGATCGCCGTCGCGATCCTGTGCGTCGGCTTCACCGTCTTTCACCTGTTCGTGCTGAACGTCTATTCGCTCGAGCCGTTGATGTTCCGGTCGATACACGTCGGCTGGGGCGGGGCCATCGGCTTCCTGCTATACGCGGCGGCCGCGCGTGCGCGCGGCACCGGAGTGCCCTGGTACGACTGGCTGCTCGCCGCCGCCTCGATCGCCTGCGCCACATACATCACGATCGAAATCGACGGACTGCTGTTTCGCGCCGGCGCGCAGTGGACCGGCGCCGATCTCGTCGTCGGGCTCGTCGGTACGCTGCTCGTGCTCGAGTTTTCGCGCCGCACGGCGGGCCTCGCGATGCCGATCATCGCCGGCGTGTTCATCCTTTATACGTTCGTCGGGCCCTGGATGCCGGGCGTGCTGGAGCACCGGGGCTACGCGTTCGGGCACGTTTTCACGTACATGTACAGCGAATACGGCATGTTCGGCGTGACGACCCAGGTCTCGTCGTCCTACATCATCTTGTTCGTCTGCTTCGCCGCGTTCCTGCAGGTATCCAAAGTCGGCGACTACATCAACGATCTGTGCAACGCGATGTTCGGCTGGGCGCGCGGCGGTCCCGCAAAAGCGGCGGTGGCCTCGGGTGTGCTCTTCGGCTCGATCTCGGGCTCGGCCGTGGCGAACGTCGTGGCATCGGGCATGGTGACGATACCGATGATGCGCAAGGTCGGCTACGACCGGCCTACTGCGGGGGCGATCGAGGCCACATCCTCGACGGGCGGCCAGATCACCCCGCCGGTTCTCGGCGCCGGCGCGTTCCTCATGGCCGAGATCACCGGGATACCGTATGTCGAGATCGCGCTCGCTGCGGTTATTCCGGCGCTGCTCTTCTATATCGCGTGCTGGATCCACGTCGACTACCACGCCATCCGGCTCGGCTTGCGGGGCCTGTCACGCAAGGAGCTCCCGGATCTCAACCGGATGCTCGTGATGCTGTACCTGTTTTCGCCCATCGTCGTGCTTATCTGGGCGCTGATGGACGGCTACTCGCCATTCCGCGCCGGCGGTCTGGGAATTCTGACCGCGCTGATCGCCGGCTGGCTGTCGAGGCTGTTTCGCGACATCGATCCGGGCGAGGGCGCGCCGCCCGTGCCCACGAGCGCGCTCGCGATTGGTGCGGCGCTCGTACTGCGTGCGGTCGTTCTCGCCGTCAGCGGCGGTTTGCTCTTCGGCGCCGTGTACTACGGGCAAGGGCAAGTGGTGTCGGTGCTCGGCGAATGGGGCGGTTACGCGTTCGCGGCCGCCCTCGTTCTCGTGCCGGCGGTTCTGTTCGGTTGGCGGCGCGCGGTGGAGGGGCTCAATCTCGCGGCCCGCGACACGATCCAGCTCGTGGCGGTGTGCGCGTGCGCCGGGATCATCGTCGGAGTCGTGGCGCTCACCGGCATCGGCGGCCGCTTCTCCGAGCTGATCCTCGGCCTTGCGGGCGCGAGTCAGCTGCTGGCGATGGTATTCGCGGCGCTTGTTGCGCTCATACTCGGCATGGGCATGCCGACAACCGCGGCCTACGCGATAGCCGCAGCGGTCATCGCCCCCGGCCTGACCAAGATCGGCGTGCCTACGCTGGTCGCCCACATGTTCATCTTTTACTTCGCCGTGATCTCGGCGATCACGCCGCCCGTCGCGCTCGCCTCATTCGCTGCCGCGGGGATGGCGCAGGCCGATCCGTGGAAGACGTCCTGGATCGCGCTGAAGATGGGGCTGGCGACGTTTCTCGTGCCCTTCATGTTCTATTACAGCCCGGTGCTGCTCATGAAAGGGGCCTGGATCGATATTCTGCAGGCGGTGGTTACCGCGGCGATTGGCGTCTGGTTCCTCGCCAGCTCGACGGAAGGCTGGTTCGCCCGTCAGCTCGCGAACCCCTTGCGAGTCGTGTTGTTCGCGGCGGCACTTAGCCTCATTCATCCCGGAACCGCGACGGACTTCATCGGTTTTGTGATCGGGGTTCCCATCTACCTCTGGCAGCGCTTCGGCCGGCGGGCAGCCGCGGCATAGTCTCATCGCGACTGGGTATTGAGTCGCAACCCGTTGTTTTTACATAGATCGGCGGAGAGCCGTGATATACTTTTCGGCTCTCTTTTTTGGCCTCGCCTGGAGATACGCGGAAATGGCGGTCGAGCGGACTCTGTCCATCATCAAGCCCGATGCGGTAAAGAAAAACGTCATTGGCCCGATTTACGCGCGCTTCGAGGCTGCGGGCCTCAGAATCGCGGCGGCTCGAATGATGCACCTGTCGCGCGCGGAAGCCGAGGGTTTTTATGCAGTGCACCGCGAGCGGCCGTTCTTTCGCGACTTGGTCGAGTTTATGGTTTCCGGACCGGTGCTGGTGCAGGTCCTGGAAGGCGAGAACGCCATTGCGAAGAACCGCGAGCTGATGGGGGCCACGGACCCGAAGAAGGCGGCCCGGGGCACGATCCGCGCCGATTATGCCGAATCGATCGACGCCAACGCCGTGCACGGTTCCGACAGCCCGGAAACGGCCGGGACCGAGATCGCCTACTTCTTTCCGGCCTGTGAGATCTTTTCGCGCTAGCTCGGGTCTTGGCTGTCGATGAAGACGAATCTCCTCGAACTCGACGCGAGCGCTCTGGAGGCGCTGTTCGCGGCGCAGGGCGAGAAGCCGTTTCGTGCCCGCCAGGTATTACGCTGGATCCATCAGCGCGGCGAAGCGGATTTTGCGCGCATGAGCGATATCGCGAAAAGCCTGCGCGAATGGCTGCAGGCGGTCTCGAAGGTCGCGGCGCCGGATGTCGTGGGCGATGACGTCGCCGAGGACGGCACGCGCAAGTGGCTGCTCAAGGTGGATGGCGCAAACTCGGTCGAATCGGTGTTTATCCCGGAGCCGAATCGCGGCACGCTTTGCGTCTCGACCCAGGCCGGGTGCGTGCTCGACTGCGAATTCTGCTCGACCGGAAAGCAGGGGTTCAACCGCAATCTGACGACCGCGGAGATCATCGGCCAGCTTTGGATAGCGGGTCGCGAGCTGGGGGCGCGCTTGGGTCGCGCGAGGAGTATCACGAATGTCGTCATGATGGGCATGGGCGAACCGCTGCTCAACCTGGACCACGTGCTCCCGGCCCTGCGCCTGATGCTGGACGACAACGCCTATGGGCTGTCGCGGCGGCGCGTGACGGTTTCAACCTCGGGAATCGTGCCCGGCATGGACCGTCTGCGCGAGGAATGCCCGGTGGCGCTCGCCGTTTCACTGCACGCCCCGAACGATGCATTGCGCGACCGGCTCGTGCCCGTCAATCGAAAGTACCCGATACGCGAACTGCTCGCCGCGTGCCGGCGCTATCTCGAGCGGGCGCCCCGGGATTTCATTACCTTCGAGTACGTGATGCTGGAGGGCGTCAACGATTCCGCCGCCGATGCGCGTGAATTGGCGCGCATCGCTGCCAAGGTAAGCTGCAAATTCAACCTGATCCCATTCAATCCGTTCCCCGGATCCGGGCTGCGGCGCTCCAGCCCCGAGAGCATCCGGCGCTTCGCGGAGATCCTGCAACGTGCGGGGACGACGGTGACGACGCGCAAAACGCGTGGCGGGGAGATCGATGCCGCCTGCGGTCAGTTGGCGGGAGACGTCGCGGACCGAACCCGCCGCGCCGCGCGCCGGGCGGGACGGGCCTTCATTCCCGTGCGCGAGGTGTCCGCATGAGGGGGCTCTTGGCGAGTCTCGCGGTGTTCGCGCTTGCGGGGTGCGCGGAACCGTCACGGGACCTGCCCGCGGTGGACACGGGAACGATTACGGGCAAGGCGTCCGAGCCCCGCAATCGCGCGAAGCTTCATACGGAGCTCGCCACGCTTTACTTCACCCGCGGCAGCATGGCGGTTGCGCTGGAGGAGCTTCGCGTCGCCGTCGCCGCCGACCCGGACTATGCTTCGGCCCATAACCTGCTCGGCCTGGTGTACGCCGAGCTGCGCGAAAATCGGCTTGCCGAGGCGAGCTTCAATCGCGCACTGCAGCTCGCTCCGGCGGACCCCGAAGTCAATCACAACTACGGCGTGTTCCTGTGCCAGACCGGAAAGGAGGCCGATTCGATACGTCATTTCCTCGTCGCGGCGCGCAATCCCCTGTATGCGAACCCGTCGCGTTCGTACTCGGCTGCGGGGCTGTGCTCGGTCCGCGCGAACAAGACGAAGGAGGCGGAGGAGTATTTCGTTCTCGCGCTCAGGCTGGAGCCCGACGAACCCGTGTCGCTGCTTCAGCTGGCGCAGATTCGATTCGGCCAAGGCAGGTTCGACGAGGCGCGCAGACTGGTATCGCGCCACAACCGGGTCGTCGAATCCACCGCGGAGTCGCTGTGGCTTGCGATCCGGACCGAGCGCAAGCTCGGCGAGCGCACCGCGGAAGCCAACCTGGCGAGCCAGTTGCGCCGGCGCTTTCCCGCGTCGCGCGAGTACCAGGCTCTGCAGCGGGGCGAGTACGATTGATTCGATGCGACCGAGCGAGTGGAAACATTGACAGCCCATAATCCAGGACCAACCCGCCAAGCCGCGGACGAAAAGGGAGTCGGCGAGCTGCTTGCCGAGGCGCGGGAGTCGCAGGGACTCACTCTCGACGACATCGCGAACCAGCTCAAGTTCTCGACTCGACAGATCGAAGCGCTCGAAGCCGGGCGATTCGAGCAATTGCCGGGCGGACCCTTCGTGCGAGGAATGGTGCGCAGCTATGCGCGCCTGGTGAATCTCGATCCCGCGGCGCTGCTGGCTCGTATGGGCGGGGGCGCGGCAACGCAAGACACAAACCGGATCGCCATTCGCTTCAATCAACCCGTGCCGTTTTCGGACAGCTCCAAGCGCTCGAACGTGATATACGCCGCGCTTTCGTTGGTAGTGCTCGCGGTGGCGGCAATCGTCGTCATACAGTGGCGTCAGGATCGCTTGGCTCCCCCGGTCAAGCCCGCGCCCCCGCCCGTGGTTCTGGCGCCTGCCGAGACGCCCAACCCGCTGATGGAGAGCGAGATTCCGCCGCCACCCCCGGTTCAGGCGCCTGCGCCGAAGCCGCAGGTTGCGCCGATCGAGCGGCGGAGCGAGCCTCCTGTGGCGACGGCAGGCAGGCAGCGCGTCAGTTTGCGTCTGGATGCGGAGTCCTGGATCGAAATCAAAGACGCGAGCGGCGCGACGCTGGTGTCTCAGTTGATTCCCGGCGGAACCGAGAGAACGATAGAGGGCGAGGCGCCGCTGTCGGTCGTCATCGGTAACGCGCACCACGTGCAGCTGACCCATAACGGCAAGCCGGTCGACCTGAGGCCGCACATCAAGGTCGAAGTGGCGCGCCTGACGCTCAAATGAGTATCGACGCCGCCGCGGTCGCGCGCCGTAAGTCCAGGCAGGTCATGGTGGGGGGCGTTCCTGTGGGGGGCGGCGCGCCTATCGTCGTGCAGTCGATGACCAACACCGACACCGCGGACGCCGAGTCGACCGCGAACCAGGTCTACGAGCTTTGGCGCGCCGGCTCCGAGATCGTCCGCATCACGGTCAACAGCCCGGAAGCGGCCGCGCAGGTCGGGAGCATACGCGCGCGGCTGGACGCGATGGGCTGCAAGGTGCCGCTCGTGGGAGATTTCCATTTCAATGGCCACAAGCTTC
>JBFGLA010000086.1:0-9488 GCA_041576355.1 Burkholderiales bacterium | reverse complement strand
CGCTCAGCGCCGCGCCGCGAAGGAGCATGCGGAGCAGTTCGAGGCGACGGTGGCAAAGCTTGCCGAGTCGATTCCGGACGAGTCGCTGCGCAACCTCTTTGCACGCGACGTCGCCCAGCGCTGGGCGCCGCTGAGGAGCACGGTCAACACCCTGCTCGGCAATCAGCGGATCTCGGCCGATCACGATCAAACCCTGGTCCAATACGGCAGGATCACCTCCTATGCCGAGCAGGTCGATGCCGAGTTCAGTAAGGCGCAGGCCGCGCTTACCGCCGCTGGTGCCCGCTCGAGTCGCGCTACCTATACGCTGATGGCAGGCGCGGTCGTCGCCTTCCTGGTCTTGTTCTCGGTCGTCAACGCGTTCCTGTACCGCGCGATCCGACGGCACCTTGGAACCGATCTGGCCTCCGCGCTCGCCGCAACGCAAAAGATTGCCGAGGGCGATCTCGCGGCGCGAATCGCCGCCGACGAGGGCCATAGTCACGGTCTTGCGCACGCCATCCGCGATATGCGCGACCGGCTTGCCGGCATCGTTAGGCAAGTGCGCGGGACTTCGGATGCCGTGCGTGGCAAGAGTAACGAGATTGCCGCCGGGATGTCCGACCTGTCCGGGCGAAGCGAACGGATGAGTGCCTCGTTCGAGGAAACGGCGAGCGCGATTACGCGCCTCACCGAGATCGTGGGCAACAACGCGAGCCGAGCGGCTCAGGCGAACGAAGTCGCCACCAAGGCGCGCGACGTCGCCCAGAAGGGCGGCGACTCGATGCGCGAGGTCATGGCGGCGATGGGGGCGATCAACGCCGGCGCCGGCAAGATCGCCGGCATCGTCGAGCTGATCGACAGCATCGCCTTTCAGACGAACATTCTCGCCCTGAATGCCGCCGTCGAAGCGGCCCGCGCCGGCGAGAGCGGGCGGGGATTCGCAGTCGTGGCGAGCGAGGTGCGCTCGCTCGCGCAGCGCTGCGCGCAGGCGGCGAAAGAGATCAACGTCCTGATCGGGGAATCGATCGCGACCGTCGACCGCGGCAGCCGCGTCGCGGGTGAGACCGGCAAGACCGTGGACGAGGTCGTGGGTTCGATCCGCTCGGTGAGCGAGCGGATCGAGGAAATCGCGCGCAGCTCGGGTGAGCAGTCGCAGAGCATCCAGGAGGTCAACTCCGCGTTCGTCGATCTCGACAACGCGACGCAGGACAATGCCGCGCTCGCCGAGCAGCTTGCGACCGCCGCCACGGAGTTGCGCGATCAGTCGACGCAGCTTGCCCAGACCGTTGCGGAGTTCAACCTGGGTGTGGCAGGCGCGGCGGACGGGCGACCCGAACGCGCCGTGCGCCGGGCCGGCTCGGCCCCACGCAGACCGATCAGCTACGCGGCGCGGACTGCCGCATAAGCCGCGCCGGATCCGATCTCCCGCGGCCCCAGCTTCTCAGATCTCGTAGTCGACGATCCAGTGCTCGGAGACGAGCGGATCGACGATCGCTCGCGTCTCGGTGTGCACGGGGTGCCGGTGGTAAGCGGCGAGCGCCTCGCGGCTCTCGAACTCGGAAACGAGCGCAAAATCGACCGCCCGGCGCGACGCGCTGAAGTTCAGCCCCGCCTCGATACGAGTCAGTCCCGGGATCCGGCCGGCTTGCGCCTCCAGAGCGGCTTTGATGCGCGCAAAGACTGCCTCACGCTCCTCCCCCGCGGCCGGCGCCTTCAGGCGCTACAGGACGATGTGCCGAATCACGCCGTAAGGAGCTAACCGCCGTACTGCTGGCGCAGCACGTTCTTCTGCACCTTGCCCATGGCGTTGCGCGGCAGCTCGGCGACGAAGTGCACGCGCTTAGGCACCTTGAAGTTGGCGAGCTTGTCCTTCACGTAGGCGATCACCTCGTCCTCGGTGAGGCGGGCGTTCTTCTTCGGCACGATCACCGCCGTCACCGCTTCGCCGAAGTCCGGGTGCGTGACGCCGATCACCGCCGATTCCTCCACGCCGGGCAGCTCGTCGAGCAGCAGCTCGATCTCCTTCGGATAGACGTTGTAGCCTCCCGAGATCACCAGGTCCTTGGAGCGGCCGACGATGCTGAGGTAGCCGTCGCGGTCGAACTTCCCGACGTCCCCCGTGCGGAAGAACCCGTCCGCGGTGAACTCTTCCTTGTTCTTTTCCGGCAGCCGCCAGTAGCCGGGCAGCACGTTCGGTCCGCGCACCTGGATATCCCCGATTTCACCCGCCGAAAGCGGCTTGTCGCCTGCACCCGCGACCCGCACTTCGATGCCGGGGAGCGGAAATCCCACCGTTCCGGCCCGGCGCTCGCCCTCGTATGGGTTAGAGGTGTTCATTCCGGTCTCGGTCATCCCGTAGCGCTCGAGAATGGCGTGACCGGTGCGGCGCTTGAACTCGTTGAAGGTCTCGGCGAGGAGCGGCGCGGAGCCCGACACGAACAGCCGCATGTGCGCGCACAGCTCCTTGGTGAAGCCGGGCTCGGCGAGCAGGCGCACGTAATAGGTCGGCACGCCCATGAAGACCGTCCCGCGCGGCAGGTAGCGCATCACCTGGCCGGCGTCGAACTTGGGCAGGAAGACCATTCGGCTCGCGCTGAGAAACGTCGTGTGCAGGGCGACGTACAGGCCGTGGACGTGAAAGAGCGGCAACGCGTGCATCAGCACGTCGCTCGGGTCGAACTTCCAGTAATCGTGCAGGGCGAGCGCGTTCGATCCGAGATTGCGGTGCGTCACCATCGCGCCTTTGGAGCGGCCCGTGGTTCCGGAGGTATAGATGATGCTCGCGAGATCGTTCGGCGCAGACGGAACCGTCTCGAACCGGTCGGGCTGGCGGGCGGCTGCGTCGGCGAGCGATCCCTGGCCCGCGGCGTCGAGTTCGAGCACGTGCCCGACACCCGCCTTCTTCGCCGCGCCTTCGAACCAAGCGCGCGCCGCGGGCCGGCCGACCGCGAGCCTCGGCTCGGCGTCACCGAGAAAGAACTCGATCTCTTGCGCCTGATAAGCGGTGTTGAGGGGCAGATAGACGCAGCCCGCCCGCAGGCAGCCCAGATAGAGGAACACGGCCTGCGGCGTTTTGTCGATCTGCGCCGCCACGCGGTCGCCGCGCACGAGGCCGAGCGCGCCGAGCAGATTCGCGTAGCGCGCGGTCTCGGCCTCGAGATCGGCGTAGGTATAGACCGTCCCGTCCTCGAGCTCGAGGCATACCGAGCCGGGAGAAGAGGAAAAGCGCGCAGCGAGCCGTGCGTACAGGTTCTCGCTCATGGAGCGCGAATTCTAGCCCAGCCTGCTAGGGCTACCCGCGCCCCATCATCTGATTGGGTAGCCAGAGCGCGATTTCGGGTAATACGGCGATCAGCGCGATCGCCCCGAACATGAGGAAAACGAACGGCAGCGAGCCCTTGAGCACCGTAACGAGCGGCACGTCGGGCGCCACGCCCTTCAGAACGTAGAGATTCAATCCGACCGGCGGCGTGATGAGCCCGACTTCCATGTTGATGGTAAGGATGACGGCGAACCAGATCAGGTCGAAATTCGCGGCTTCGAGCACCGGGGTGAGGATCGGCATCACCATGAGAATGATCGCGACCGGAGGCAGGAAGCACCCCGCGAGCAACAGGAAGACGTTGATTGCGCCCAGCAGCACCCAGCGGTTGAGGTTGAGATCCACCATCCACTGCGCCGCCGATTGCGTGACGTAGAGCAGCGACATCATGTAGGAGAAGACCGCCGCGGCGCCGATGATCATCAGGATCATGCTCGACTCGCGCACCGTCTCGCGGAAGATCCGCCACATATCCGCAAGCCGCCAGGTGCGGTAGATGACGATGACGAGGGCCAGCGCCAGCACCGCGGAGATCGCCGCGACCTCGGACGGGGTCGCGAGCCCGCCGTACATCGCGTACGCGATCGCGACGATGATGCCGATGAACGGCAGCACTCGCCCGACGCCTTCCATCTTCTGCCCGAGCGTGTAGCGCGGGATGTCGCCGGCGTCGATGTGGCGACGGGAAACGAGCGTCGCAATCCACGCGTAGAGCGAGAACAGAACCACCAGCAAAATGCCGGGCACGACCCCGGCAAGGAACAGCCTGCCGATGGACGTTTCGGTTGCGAGCCCGTACAGAATCATCGTGATCGAAGGCGGGATCAGGATGCCGAGCGTCCCGCCGGCGCAGATCGAGCCGGTGGCGAGCGCGGGCGGCACGCCGCGCCGCAGCATCTCCGGCACGCCCGCCTTGCCGATCGCCGCGGCGGTCGCCGGGCTCGAGCCGCAAATCGACGAGAACACCCCGCAGGCGAGAATGTTGGCGATCACGAGACCGCCCGGAACCCGGTCGAGCCAGCGATGCAGCGACTCGTAGATGTCCTTGCCTGCCGCGGAGACGCCGATCGCCGAGCCGAGCAGGATGAAGAGCGGGATCGTCAGCAGCGCGAACGACGACAGCTCGTCCATCATGAGAATCGGTACGTTGGCGAGGGTCGCGGGCCCGGCGAACGCGAGCAGGAACCCCACCGAGACGATCGTCAGCCCCCACGCGATCGGAATGCCCGAGAAAAGAACGAGCAGCGTCGCGATGAGGATCAGCAGGCCGATCTGCATCTCGCTCATGGCTCGCCCTCCGGAAGCTTCATGCGCGCAAGCTCGGCCAGGTATTGCAATGCGGTGAGCCCAAGGCCGACCGGCATGGTGAGAAAGAGCGGCCACTTGAACGGCGCCCAGGTGCTCTCGGTGCGCTCGCCCTTCGCGAACGACTCCATCGTCAGCACGCCGCCCGAGACGGCAAGATAGATGCACACGCCGAGGCCGATCACGGCGACCGAGACGGCGAGCGGCCGCGCGAAACGCGAGGGCAGGTAGTGCGAGAGCAGATCGACCGCCACGTGCCCGTTCGTGCGCAGGCAGTAGGGCGAGGCGAGAAAGAGCGCCGCGACCATCATGTAGACCGAGAACTCGATCTCCCAGTAAGTCGAAGCGCCCATCGCCCGGTAGATGACATTCCAGGTGATGACAAGCGCGGCCAGCCCGAGCATCACCGAGGCGAGCGCCGCGCAGGCCGTGCTCAAGCCGTCCACCAGCTTGACGAACCGGATCATCGGATTTCCTGAAACGAACCGGGCCGGTTGCCCGGCCCGGTGCGAGACATCAGCCCGCTGCTACTTGACTTGCAGCAAGAGATCGAGAAGCTCCTTCGCCTGCGGCGACTTGGAGGCGTACTCCTTCCACGCGGTGTCCTTGGCGAGCGCGACCCACTGCTCGTATTCGGACCGGGTCATCTCGTGGACCTTGGCGCCGGCCTTCTTGTAGGCCTCCTCCATCTTGTCCACCGCCTCCTTCTGCAGGCCGAGGAAGAACTCGTCGGACTTCGCCGCCGCCTGCTCGAAGATCTTCTTCTGCGCCGGGGTCAGTTTGTCCCAGTGTTGCTTGGACATCACCAGCGGCTGCATCAGCATCCACAGCGAGTACTGGCTCGGGGTCGTAGCGAACTTGGTTTGCTCGTACAGGCGCATGCTGACAAAGGTCTCGGCCGAAGTGAGCGTGCCGTTCAGGACTCCGGATTGCAGCGACGGGTAGATCTCGGTCGAGGGCATACTGACCACCGACGCCCCGGCCGCCTTGAGCATCACCTCGAAGGTCGGATCCGCCGCGCGCATCTTGAGGCCGTCGACGCTCTTCGGTCCGGTGATCTCGCGGTCCTTGGTGGCGAACGCGCCGGGCGTCCACCACCAGGTGATGATGCGGATCCCGTTCGCTTCCGAAAGCTCATTCAGCTTGGCTTGGAACGGCGTGCCGCGCAGCTTCATCGCGTGCTCCAGCGTCGGCACCGTGCCCGGCATGATGATGATGGAGAACTCCTGGGCTTTTCCGACCGCGTACGACATCGGAAAGACCGCCATCTCGAGGGTCCCGTTCTGCAGGGCGTCGAGCTGCGCCACCGGCTTGATGCCGAGCGACTGCGCCGGATAGATGCGGAACTTGATGTTCTTGTCGGCCTTGTTGACTTCTTCCACGAAGACTCGCGCCGCGCGGTCGCGGCCGTCGACGTTCGCCTTCCACTGGTGCGAGATCTTGATCTCTTGGGCCGCGGCGGGCGCGCCGCCGATTGCCGCCGCCGCAAGCGTCCACGCAAGTCGGGACAGGGTGCTCATTGCTTCCTCCTATTGGGGTTTTGGAAGGGTCTCAAGACCTCTGGGGTCTGCGCAGCCGAGGAAACATACGTAGACGGGGTCCCGGTTGTCAAGCGACCGGGATCCCGGCGTCGCGCAATGAGGCGAGAAGAACTGCCCGCGTGGCATCGGCTTTCCCGGTCGCCGTGCGTCATCCCGCGGATCAGTTGTCCACTTTCGCGCCGGAGTCCTTGACGACCTTGGCCCATTTGGCGATCTCGCTCTTCACGAGCTTGCCAAATTCCTCCGGCGGCATCCCGCCGGGATCGGCGCCCTGAGTCGCCCAAACACGCTTCAGATCGGGGTGGTTCATCGCCGTCACGATCTCCTTGTACATCCGGTCCTTGATAGGCTTGGGAGTACCCTTCAGCGCCCAGATTGCGTACCAGGTCTGTACTTCGTAGCCCTTGACTCCCGCCTCCTGCATGGTCGGCACGTCGGGCAGCACAGGATTTCTCACCCGGCTCGTGATCGCTAGCGGCTTGAGCTTGCCGGCTTTGATCTGCGAGGCGGACGTCCCCATGCCGTCGAACGCGAGATCGACCTGCCCCGCAAGCAGGTCCTGCATCATGGGTCCGGCGCCGCGGTACGGGATGTGTACGATGAAAGTGCCGGTCATCGTCTTGAAAAGCTCGACCGACATGTGATGCGTCGTGCCGCTGCCCGCCGAGCCGTAGTTGAGCTTGCCGGGATTCTTCTTCGCGTAGTCGATCAGGTCCTTAAGCGTGTTGATCCCGGTGAGCTTGGGATGCACGACGACGACGTTGGGGACGAACGCGGCGACGGTGACGGGCTCGAAGTCCCGCTCGATGCTGTAAGGGAGCTTCGCGTACAGGCTCTCTGCGATCGTGTGGTGCACTGCCCCCTTGAACCAGGTGTAGCCGTCCGGGCTGCGCTTCGCCGCGCTCGTGGCGCCGATCGTGCCGCCCGCGCCGCCCATGTTCTCGACGATGACCTGGTGGCCGAGCTGCTCGGTGAGCTTGGCGGCGATCGGCCGGGCGAAGGTGTCGGTGCCCCCGCCCGGAGGAAACGGATTGACGATGGTGACGGCCTTGGTCGGCCAGGTCTGCGCGTGCGCGCCAGGGCCCACGGCGAGCAGCAGCATGCCCGCCGCGCGAACAAGCAGTTTGAACATGTTTTCTCCTTTGGTTATCGACTTATTACGAGCCGCAGCACTTCTAGTCCGAGTGCTTCAAACGGAGCCGGCCGGAGGCGCGAATGCAGCGCCCTCTTTGATGAGCGCGTCAATTTCCGCCTCGCCAAAGCCGAACTCGGCGAGCACAACACGCGTATGCTCGCCAAGGAGCGGCGCCGGGCGCGCAATCTTACCTGGAGTCGCGGACAATTTGACGGGCAGCCCGAGCGCCCGGGTGCGCCCGGCGCTCGGGTGTTCCAGCTCGACCACCATCTCGCGCGCCGCGGCCTGGGGGTCGGCGAGCATGTCGGCGACCGTGTTGATCGGCCCGCAGGGCACGCCTTCGGATTCGAGCAGCGCGATGCACTCGCGAGCCGTCTTTGCTTTCAGGCGCTCGTTGATGAGGCTGGTCAGCTCGGCGAGGTTCTTCATGCGGTCGGCGTTCGTCCGGAAGCGCGCGTCCTCGATCCATTCCGGCGCGCCGAGGACGCGGGCGATCCGCTCCCAGTTCGACTGGTTCGCGCCGCCGATGTTGATCCAGCCGTCCTTGGCGCGGAACGCCTGGTACGGCGCCGAGAGAATGTGCGCCGAGCCGCTCGGGCCGGGAATCTCTCCGGTGGCGAAGTAGATCGCCGATTGCCAGTAGGTCTGCTGGATGCCGGCCTCGAAAAGCGAGGTGTCGACGAGCTGTCCCTCGCCGGTCTTCAAGCGGTGGATGTAGGCGGCTAGCACGCCTGTTGCGGCGAGCATCCCAGCGTTGATGTCGCAGATGGGGCTGCCCGCCTTGACCGGCGCGCCGCCCGGCTCGCCGGTGATCGACATCAACCCCGACATGCCCTGAGCGATGAGATCGAACCCGCCCTTGTCGGCGTACGGGCCGGTCCGCCCGTAGCCCGAGATAGAGCAGTAGATCAGCGCCGGATTTATGGTTCTCAACGTCTCGTAGCCGATTCCGAGCTTCTCCATCGTGCCTTGGCGGTAGTTCTCGGTCAGCACGTCGGCCTTTGCGGCCATGCGCTTGAGCGCCTCGCGCGCAGCCGGGATCTTGAGGTTGAGCGCGATTCCGCGCTTGTTGCGGTTCATCGCCATGAACGCGGCGGCTTCCCCGTTGACCGAGGGGCGACTGTAACTGCGCGTATCGTCGCCGCCCGGCAGCTTTTCGACCTTGATTACGTCCGCGCCGAGGTCGGCGAGCAGCATCCCGCAGGTTGGGCCCGCCATGATTTGGGCGAGCTCGAGCACCTTGACTCCCGCCAGCGGGCCGAAGGCTTCGGTGCCGGGTTTCATCCCGGGGTCGGGCATCCTGGCGCGCCGCCCGAAGCTAGCGATAGAAGAGATTGACCAGCCAAAGGGGTATCGCGGGTATATAGGTCACCATCAGCAGCACCATGAGCAGCACCGCGATGAAGGGCAGGTTCGCGCGGGTCACGTCCCAGACGTTCTCCTTGGCGATCGAGCAGGCGGTCATGAGCACGCTCGCCACCGGCGGGGTCTGCTGGCCGATGGCGAGGTTGAGGGTTACCACCAGGCCGAAGTGCACCGGGTCGATGCCCACGGCATTGACCACCGGCATTACGATCGGCACGACCAGGATGATCGCCGCCGCCGAGTGCAGGAACAGGCCGATCATCAGGAAGAACACGTTCATGAGCGCGAGGATCGCCCACGGGTTGGTGGTGAACTCGGCGATCGCGAGCGCCAGACGCTGCGGCACCTGCGCCTCGGTGAGGTACACGCCCAGAAGCGCGCTCGAGGCCACCAGCAGCATCACCACCGCGGTCTGTACGGCGCCGTCGACGACCGCTGTCTTGAGCATCTTCCAATCGATCTCGCGGTACCAGAGCGCAATTCCGAGCGCCGCGACTACCGCCAGCCCCGCGCCTTCGGTCGCGGTCACCAGCCCGCCGAAGATACCGCCGAGGATGATGAGCGGGAGCAGGAACGCGAGCGCCGCGTCCTTGAAGGTCTTCCAGATCCGCCGCAGCTGGAAGATTTCCTCCACCGGCCAGTTGTAGCGCACCGCGTACCAGTAGCACAGACCCATCATCATCAGGCCGCCGATCACGCCCGGCACGATCCCGGCGACGAATAGCTGCACCACCGAGGTGCCCGCCATCACCGCGTACAGGATCATCGGGATCGAGGGCGGGATGATGATCGCGATCGACGCCGACGAGGAAGTGATGGCGGCGGTGAAGGGTCCCGG
>JBFGLA010000085.1:0-9544 GCA_041576355.1 Burkholderiales bacterium | reverse complement strand
GATGCTGTACGCGCTCTCGGGCAGCAAGATGATGTCGCACGCCGCGCGCCACGGCGTGCAGGCGGTCGCGGAAGTGTTCGCCGACCGGGGCTACGAGGACGACGGCTCGCTCTCGCCGCGCGACGCGCCGGGCGGAATGATTGAAGACGCCGCGAAAGCGGTTGCGCAAGCGCTGCGCATGGTCGAGGAGGGGGCGGTTGTGAGCCGTCACGGCAAAGCGGTTCCGGTCCAGGCCGGGACGATATGCCTGCACGGCGACCAGCTTGGCGCGGTCGCATTCGCCAAGGCACTGCGACACGCATTTGCCGAGCGCACGCTGGGAGTCGCCGCGCCTTGAGAAAGACGTGTCGATTCCTCGCCGAGCTGTGCAACTTCGCATGGCCCGCGGGATCAATGGGTGATAGGCTTGGCTCGTCGCTCCATTTGGAAAAATGATGATCGTATTCGATTTATCTTGTCGCTCAGGGCATCGCTTCGAAGGCTGGTTCGCTTCGGCGGACGATTTCGCCTCGCAACAGGAGCGCAACCTTCTGACCTGCCCGAGCTGCAACTCGGCCCAGGTAAGGCGTGTGCCCTCTGCGACTCGGATCAACGTGATCGCAGGCACGCCGGCTGCGGAGAGCCGCGAGAGCGCGCCGGCGCAGCCGCAGCAAGCGCCTGTTCCCGCGGGCGCCGACCCGCTGGCGCTGGCGCAGAAGCTCTACTCGAGAATGGTGGACGAGATCCTGACCAAGACCGAGGACGTCGGGCGGGAATTTCCGTCCGAGGCGCGCAAGATCCATTACGAAGAGGCGCCCAAGCGCGCGATCCGCGGCGTCGCGACCCAGGAAGAGCACGATTCGCTCGTCGAGGAAGGAATTCCGGTGGCCCGCGTTCCCGTGCCGCCTTCCGGCTCCTGGCACTAACAATCCTCGTTTGCTCCTCCCTGACAGCTGTCAGGGTTTCGCTTCGCCAAGCCCCCGTTCCGCCTCTATGAACGCGGCGTTCGTGAACGCGTTCTCACCCGTTCGTCGCGACCTGCGACTACAATCCGACACCCGTCGTATGAAATAAAGTCGACAACACGGGGACGCATCGCGGGCTGTTAAGCGTGGGACAACGCATACGCCGCGAAGCGCGCCTAGGGAGGGAGCAGCACCGTGAGCGGCAGCAGCGAGATCGCGTCTGTTTTGACGGCGCTCGGTAGCGCGCGGGGTCATTTGCCCGCGCAATTGCGCATCGCACAACAGCTCATCGAGGCGCTGCCGGTGCCCGTGTTTTTCAAGGACCGGGACGGCCGCTATCTCGGCGTCAACCAGGCCTGGGAATCCTTCTTCGGCGTCTCGCGCGAGGCGATCGTCGGCAAGCCCCTCGACGTGCTCTATCCGAAATCGCCCGCGGTGGCGGAAACACACCGCGCGATGGACGAGCGGTTGTGGCGCGCCCCCGGCAACCAGCAGTACGAGATCACCGTGCCGCGCAGCGACGGCGCGCTGCGCCACACGATCTACTACAAGGCCACGTTCACGCGCGGCGATGGCGTCGTTGCCGGGCTGATCGGCACCATTATCGACATCACCGAGCGCAAGCAGGCCGAGCAGCGCCAGTCGATCGAGTACGCGCTCACCCGGGTGCTGGCAGACGCGCGCGGATTGAACGAAGCCGTGCCGGCAATCATCCGCACGTTGTGCGAAGGACTGGGCTGGGTATGCGGCGCGCACTGGGTGGTCGAGAGCGAAGCCAACGTCCTGCGCTGCGTCGAGACCTGGGGCGAGGGCTCGCCCGAGACCGAGCGCTTTCTCGAGCATTGCCGCCGCATGACTCTGCATCCGGAAAGCGCGGGGCTGGTGCGGCGCGCCGCGGCAAGCGGATTGCCCGCCTGGATCGCTGACGTGACCGAAGACAAGGGCTTCCTGCGCGCCGAGCCCGCGGCGCAGGCGCGCCTGCGCTCGGGCTTCGCGATGCCGATGCTGCTCGGGCGCGAGGTCCTCGGCGTGCTCGAGTTTTTCGGGCGCGAAGCCCGGTATCCGGTCGAATGGGTGCTCGAGGTGGCGGGCGATCTGGGCCGCAGGCTGGGCGAATTCGTCGCGCGCAAGCAGGCCGAGGAGGCGCTGCGCGCCGCGCATGCGAGCCTCGAGCGCAAGGCCGAGGATCTAGCCCGCTCGAACGCCGACCTGGAGCAGTTCGCCTACGTCGCTTCGCACGACTTGCAGGAGCCGCTGCGCATGATCGCGAGCTATACGCAGCTGCTCGAGCGGCGCTACGGCGAGCGCTTCGAAGGAGACGCGAAGGAATTCATGGCCTTCGTCGTCGACGGCGCGGCGCGCATGAAGCAGCTGATCGAAGACCTGCTCGCGTACTCGCGCCTGGGCACGCACGGCAAGTTGTTCCAGCGCGTGCCGGCCGAGGCGGTGCTCGCCAAGGTGCTCGCCAACCTGAGGGTCGCGATCGAGCAAAGCGGCGCCGCGGTCACGCACGACGCGCTGCCCGAGATCGTGGTCGACGACGTGCAGTGGATGCAGCTCTTGCAGAACCTCATCGGCAATGCGCTCAAATTCCGCGCCGGGGCGCCGCCGGCGGTGCACGTCGGCGTGGAGGATCGCGGCGTGGAGTGGCTCTTCGCCGTGCGCGACAACGGCATCGGGATCGAGCCGCAGTACTTCGAGCGCATCTTCCTCGTGTTCCAGCGCCTGAGCGGGCGCGGCGAATACCCCGGCACGGGAATCGGCCTCGCGATCTGCAAGAAAGTCGTCGAGCGCCACGGCGGGCGGATCTGGGTCGAGTCGCGCCCCGGAGCGGGCAGCAGCTTCTTCTTCACCTTGCCGAAGCGCAAAGGGGATGTCGATGGTTGACGAAAAGAGGCTCGCCCCGCCGGTCGAGATCCTGCTGGTCGAGGACAACCCCGGCGACATGCGGCTCACGATGGAGGCGCTCAAGGAAGGCAAGGTCTACAACAACCTGCACTGGATGCGCGACGGCGTCGAGGCGCTCGAATTCCTGGAGCGGCGCGGGCGGCACGCCGCCGCGCCGCGGCCCGACATCATCCTGCTCGACCTCAACCTGCCGCGCGTCGACGGGCGCGAGGTGCTGGCGCGGATCAAGGGCAACGAGCGGCTGCGGCCGATCCCGGTCGTGATCCTGACCACCTCCAAGGCCGAGGAAGACGTGCTGAAGAGCTACGACCTGCACGCCAACTGCTACGTCACCAAGCCGGTCGACCTGGAGAAATTCATCGTCGTCGTGAAGTCGATCGACCAGTTCTGGCTCACCGTCGTCACGCTGCCGCCGGCCAAGTGAGCGATGGATAGCCGAAGCCTCGTACTGCTGATCGAGGACAATCCGGGCGACGCGCGGCTGATCCGCGAAATGCTCGCCGAGCACCCCGAAGCGCCGTTCGCGATCGAGTGCGTCGACCGGCTCGCGTGCGGGATCGAGTTCCTGACCGCGCAGCGCGCGGGCCTCATCCTGCTCGACCTGACGCTGCCCGACAGCCACGGCCTGGAGACCTTCGCCAAGGTCTACGCCCATTCGCCGGACGTGCCCATCATCGTCCTCACCGGCAACGACGACGACGCGATCGCGCTCTCGGCGGTCAAGATCGGGGCGCAGGACTACCTGGTCAAGGGCAAGATCGACCGGCAGCTCCTCGTGCGCACGATGCAGTACTCGATCGAGCGCAAGCGCTTCCAGGAGCAGCTCGAGCACCAGGCCAACTACGACGCGCTGACCGGGCTGCCGAATCGCACCCTGCTGCGCGACCGGCTGCGGCAGGCGGTGTTCGCGCAGCGCGTCGCGCGCTCGGTCGCGGTCGTGTTCATCGACCTCGATCATTTCAAGTTCGTCAACGACAGCCTGGGGCACGACGCCGGCGACCAGCTGCTCAAGCTCGTCGCCGAGCGGCTGCGCTCGTCGGTGCGCGACGGCGACACCGTGTCGCGGCTCGGCGGCGACGAGTTCATCCTGATCCTGAACGACCAGCCGGGGGAGGAGCGCATCTTCCATGCCCTGCAGCGGATCATCGGCAAGGTAGCCGAGCCAATTGCGATCGGCGGGCACGAGATGTTCGTCACCTGCAGCGCCGGGGTCAGCATCTATCCCCAGGACGCGAGCGACCCGGAAACCCTGCTGCGCAACGCCGATACCGCGATGTACCGGGCCAAGGACCATGGCCGCAACAACTTCCAGTTCTACACCGCGGAAATGAACCGCCGCGTGACCGAGCGGGTCGCGGTGGAAAACAGCCTGCGCCGCGCCGTCGAGCGCGACGAATTCCAGCTTCACTACCAGCCGCGCGTCGATCTCGCCTCCGGCTCGATCGTCGGCGTCGAGGCGCTGCTGCGCTGGCGCCATCCCGAGTGGGGGCTGGTCGTGCCCGAGCGCTTCATCCCGCTCGCGGAGGAAACCGGTCTCATCGTTCCGATCGGCGAATGGGCGCTGCGCACCGCGTGCGCGCAAAACCGCGCCTGGCAGGAGGCCGGGCTGCCGCCGCTCACCGTATCGGTCAACCTCTCGGCGCGCCAGTTCCGGCAGGAAGACCTGCCCAAGTCCGTCGGGCGGATCCTCGCCGAGACCGGCATGCGCGGCGAGCACCTCGAAATGGAGCTGACCGAGAGCCTCGTCATGCACGACGCCGAGGCCGCGATCGGCACCCTGAAGCGACTCAAGGCGCTCGGCGTCAAGCTCGCGGTGGACGATTTCGGCACCGGATACTCGAGCCTGAGCTACCTCACCAGCCTGCCGATCGACGGCCTGAAAATCGATCAGTCGTTCGTGCGCAACATCACCACCGGCGGCAGAAACGGGGCGGGTGTGCTCATCCGCGCCATCATTTCCCTTGGCCACAGCCTCGGCCTGCGCGTCATCGCCGAGGGCGTCGAGACCGACAAGCAGCTGGAGTTCCTCAAGCGCCACCGCTGCGACGAAGTGCAGGGGTTCAAGCTGTGCCGGCCGCTGCCGGCGGAGGAATGCGAGGAGATGCTGGCGCAGGGGAAGACGGCGCGGCGGGGAAGGGCGGGGCAGAGGGAGCGGGAGTAGGGGGCGCTCCCAGCCGCTCGGGTCGCCTCCGATCGTCAGTGCGCCGATACCGTCACCGGGTCAACTCGAACGTCTTCATGCTTTCTTCGAAGACCGCGTCGAGCGCCTCGCCTCCCGCGGCAAGCGCGGAGCAGGTCACAACGAAATACTTTCCCTTGGCGCCCGGGAAGACATAGAAGGTCTGCCGGAGCGCATATTTCTGCTGCAGAGAGGTCGTTACCATCCTTTCGCCTCGCAGGCCGCTCTTCGTGACGAAAGGATCGCGCTTGATCAGCTTGAACTCGACGAAGATCCTCTTCAGAGTCTTCGTGCTTTCGTCCACGTAACTCTTTAGCGACCCTCCGTACATCTCATCGACGACATTCAAATTGGGAGTAAAGGAATTGGAAGTCGGTCCGGCGGCGATCTGATATTTCATTCCGGGAAATTCACGGAACTGCCATCCTTTGGGCGCCTGCAGCGAAAAACCGCCTGCCGGCTCGGAATGCCTTTCGCCCACCGCCGCCTGAGCGACGGGAGTCGTGACGCAGAAGAACAGGCAGACAGCGGCGAGTGAGTTCTTCACGATGTGCTCCCAGGTTCGAACCACTGCGGACCTGCACCACGTCCGCAAATCGATTGTGAGCGACCGTCCTGGAAATGGAAGTGAACAATTTCTCGCTTCTCGCTCTAGCGCGAAGCCATAAGATCGGTCAGGTTTGCTTCTCTATCGGAAAATTCCTTCTCCAGCGCTTGGATGTCGGAGTCGGAGAGTTGGCCCGCGGCAGCCTTGAACCGGAACAGCGAGACGATCATCTCGTAGCGCGACTTGTTCAAATCGCGGCGGGCGCCCTCGAGTTGCAGACTGGCCTGCAGGAAATCGAGTTCAGTCCTGAGGCCCGATCTCTTGCCGACAGAAGCTGCCTCGAGCGCGAGCAAGCCCGATTTCACCGCCTGCAGCGCCGCGCCATACCTTGCTTTTCCCGCTTGCCAAAGAAACCAAGCCTGCTTAGTGGCGAGACGAACCCCGCGCCGCGCCGCTTCCAAGTCGTGTCTTGCCCTTTCCCGCACGGCGACCGCTTCGCCGACTTTCGCGCTCTGGCCCCCGCCCGAGTAGAGCGGAATGCTCAGTTGTATGCCGACGATGCTGTGCTTGATTTCGTATCCATTCTGCCCGGGGAAGTTCCCTACCGGCTGCTCGGTATAGCTGTAGCTTCCGACCAGGTCGAGCGTCGGCGCATGGCCGGCGCGCTGCTTGCGGATTTCCTCGCTCGCCGCGCTGAGCGCCTGATCGGCCGCGAGGACCGCCGGGCTGCTGCGCTCGGCATCCTCGATCCAGCGATCGAGCGATTCCGCAGGAAGCTCGCGCAGCTTGAACTGGGACGACAGGAACGGCAGCCTGATCGACGTCGAAGAGCCGACGATCTGCTCGATCACGGCGGACTTCACGTGCAGGTCCATCTCCGCCGAAACCTGCTCCGAGAGCGCCTGCTCATGTTTAGCGCGGGCCTCTTCGAGGGCGGGGGCGGATGCGGTTCCGAGTTGTGCGCCCCGTCTCAGGATCTCCCACTGCTGCTTCGTCGCCGCGACCTGGCGCGAGGCATATAAGACTGTATCGCGCGCGAGCATCGTGTCGCACCATGCTGCAGCAAGTTTCGCGATCAACTCCTGCTCGGCGGACGCGAGTTGAAAGGACGCTTGGGCAACGACCGCGCTCGCTTGCCTCGCGGCGACATAGTTCTGATGGCGCCACAACGGCTGCGTGATGCTGATTTGACGGTTCCGGCTGAGGTAGTCGTCCGTTGCAGGGGGTATCGGAGAGTCGTCGGTCAAGTAATTGCGGCGATTCGAGTTCACATTCGCGCTCGCCGTGACCTGCGGAAGCAGGCCCGCAAACGCCTGCTTGGATTTCTCCACGGAGGCGTCGAGATTGGCTTGCGCGCTCAGATACGTCGGCTCGTTGCTACGGGCAAGCTCGAGCGCGTCCGTGAAGGTCTGACCGGCCGCGGGCGGTGCAAGGAATAGCAGGCCGAGAGCGGCGCAACGGCCGACGATCGAGCGCCTCATGATCGGCTCCGTTCCGAAGCGATCGTGCCCAATGAATTCATCGCGGTCCGTCTTGTCGGGAGGGCAGAGTCTAAGGGATGTCGGCCGCTCGGGCGGAACGGGCAAGCCGGGAAGTGTAGGAGCCCGACTGGGGTGCCTTTGCGCTCGGTGTGCGGCGGCCGCGAGCAGTGTCCATCCGGACGCTGGGTGAGTCCGATCGTCTTCGGAAGACTCGTACGGACGTTTGAAATGGAAAAGAACGGAACAAGCAGATGTCTTACATCAACGTCAGAATCAGCGTGGTCCTGATTGGCGCTCGAGGCGCAGCAATTCTTGTCCCGAATCGTTGAAAAGTTCACACTGAACCGGTATAAGAGCGATCGATATCGGACGCCTGCAATCCGCAGGGGTCGGGACGCGCAGGCATAGCGCTAAGCGTCCGATGATAAGGCGGCAGAGGGAGCGGTGCGGGGAGCGCGGGTTTTTCTGGGGGGGCTGGGGTTTCTGGCGTCGGGTTACGCCGGGTCGGCAACGTTCGATTGCCTGATCGAGCCGATGCAGGCCGTGGAGATCGGCAGCCCGGTCGGAGGCCTCCTCGACAAGGTGCAGGTCCGGCGCGGGGACAAGGTCGCCAAGGGGCAGGTTGTCGCGAGTCTCGAATCGCGGGCAGAACAGGCGGCCACCGAGTTGGCGCGCTTGCGTTCGGAAGCTGCCGGCCCGACCAAGACGGCCGAAACCAGACTCGAGTTTTCCCGCCGAAAGTTCGAGCGGCGCAAGGAAATGGCCGACGACAAGCTCATGTCCGCGCAGGACAGCGACGATGCCGAAGCCGAATACAAGCTTGCCGAGGCGGAACTGCTGGTCGCGAGGGAAAACAAGCAGCTCGCCCGCGTCGAATACCAGCAGCAAAGCAGCCTGCTGAGCCTGCGCACCATACGCAGTCCGTTCGACGGCGTCGTCGCCGATCAGCTTCTCTACCCGGGTGAAGTCGTGGAGCCGGGCGGGGCGAGGAAGACCATCCTGAAGCTTGCCCAGCTCGATCCGCTCCGGGTCCATGTCATTCTGCCGATGGCCGTCTTCGGCAAGATCAAGCGTGGCATGAGCGCGGAAGTGATGCCCGAGGCCCCGATCGGCGGGACCTACACCGCGCAAGTCCGGATCATCGACAAGCTCATCGACGCGGCGAGCGGGACGTTCGCCGCATTCCTGGAAATGCGGAATCCCGACCTGCGGGTTCCCGCGGGGGTGAAGTGCACGGCTGAGTTTGCGATTTCCGTCGAATCACCGAAGGCCGGATATACCGACAAGAACACGGTGAGCCATGCAGGCGTTGCAGGATCGATGAAGCCATGAAGCGAGTCATGTTGAGAAGGGCTGTGATCCTGTTCACGCCCGGCTAGGTACCGAAGCTCAGAGCTAGAGCGGCAGCAGGTTCATGCGGACTGGGAGGGAAGTATGAATAAGGCAAACAGCGGGCACGCCCGCGTCGCAACCCGTGAGATGTCCCTGCCGCCGCTCCGGCGAGCCCTGCAAAGCATTTTCAAGCGCAGATCGCTCTGGCTGGCCTCAGGGGCGACTCGACCCCCGCAAGCAGCCGAAGCGAGCGTGCGGCCCATCCGGTTCGAGCCGCTCGAGCCTCGGGTGCTCCTTTCCGGGGAAGTCAACCCGGCGGCTCAGACGATCACGGGCTCGATCGACGTCCCCGGAGAGACCGACCAGTACGGATTCACCCTGGCGCAGGACGCGCGCATCGTCTTTGATTCGCTCACCAATGCCACCAACCTGAACTGGACGCTGACCGGACCGACCGGCACCACGGTCGCCGGCAGGACCTTTGCCGCCTCCGATGCGACGGGAGCCAATCCCCTCCTCGACCTGCGCGCCGGCGACTACACGCTGACTGTCGCCGCCACCGGAGCCGCGACCGGGGGCTATACCTTCCGCCTCATCGACCTCTTCCGGGCGCACGACATCGTCCCGAGCACGCTCGTCAGCGGAGAGATCAATCCCGCCAACGAGAGCGCCGCGTACCGCTTCGGCGCGACCGCCGGGGATCGGTTCTATTTCGACTTCAAGAGCCTCACCGGGAGCAACGTGACGTGGCGGCTCTTCGACCCCGACGGGAAATCGCTGTTGGGCCCGCTCGCCCTCAGCCAGGCCGGGGAATCGGAATTCACGGCGAGCCTGGACGGCAGCTACACGCTCGTGATCGAGGGCGCGGTGGCGAATACCGGCGCTGCGAGCTACAGCTTCAACGTGCAGAAGATTACGGATGACGTGAAGCCGCTGGTGCTCGGCGAGTCGCAGGGAACCGGACCGCAGTGGACCGCGGGTCAACTGGGCGGAGGCTTATATCTCGACGGCCTGCAGGTCGCCGAGATCGCGCACAACGCTTCGATCGATCTCACCCAGACGGTCACGCTCGAGGCCTACGTAAACCTCGACCGCTTCAACAACTTCTGGGTCCCCGTGATCATCAAGGGCGATTCCGGCGGTAATGAGACTT